>DASVVA010000051.1:0-4423 GCA_036386775.1 Minisyncoccota bacterium | reverse complement strand
TCGCTCGCGCGTACGAGATTGCTGCCCCCGGGGAAAATATAGTATTTAGCCCTGGTTTTTCTTCGTTCGGAAAATACTTCAAAAACGAGTATGACCGCGGAGATCAGTTCAACGCGCTTATCGCTGCTCTTTAAACATGATGAAGCGAGGTTCAGTCGGTGTTTTTGATTCAGGGTTCGGGGGAATTGCCATCCTTAAAGAAATAGAGAAATGCCTTCCAAGTTACCGGTACATATATCTTGGCGATACAGCACGAACACCGTACGGAACTCGCTCAATGGAAGTGGTGCACCAGTTTACTCTCGAAGGGATAGACTTTCTTTTTAGACAGGGTTGCGAACTTGTTATTGTTGCCTGTAACACAGCGTCAGCGGACGCGCTGCGTAAGATCCAGCGCAAATATCTTCCCAACAATTATCCAGACCGCCGCGTGCTTGGGGTCGTCGTGCCCCTTGTCGAAGAGGCGCTGGCGGTTACCCAGAACGGTCGTGTCGGCGTGCTCGCCACTGAAGGAACGGTGCGTTCTAACAAATATCCTCGCGAGTTGGAGAAATTGAGTGGCGGTGCCTGCGTCTTTCAGCAGGCAGCGCCGCTGCTCGTGCCGCTAGTCGAAGAGGGTGAGCATCACACAAAGGCCGCTGAGCTTATCTTACGGAAGTATCTAGCCCCTCTGCGCGCCAAGCGAATAGACACGCTCCTTCTGGCCTGTACGCACTACGGTCATCTCGAGTCACAGGTGAAAAAGGAAATGGGAAAGAAGGTAAATGTAGTTCCCGCAGGGAAAGTAGTCGCTCGCAAGCTCAAGGAGTATCTGTTGCGCCACCCAGAAATCGAATCACGGCTCAGTCATTCTAAGTCAGTCACATTCTATACGACAGACCTTACCGAAAAGTTTAGGCGCGTTGGCGCAAAGCTCTATGGGCACCCAATTACACCTAAAAAGGCCGTTCTTGGAGGGTAGGTCAGCGTACGCAGATAGTGTATGGTCACTCATATGGAAGCCCAAAAAGTGCACATGGCAGGTATAGGTGGCATCGGCATGTCTGCGCTTGCGCAGTATCTTGTAGCAGAGGGTATGAGTGTGAGGGGTACGGACCTTGAAGAGTCTCCGGTAACCGAAATGCTCAGAGCTCGCGGTGTCGAGGTCATCATCGGATCTCAGGTTAAGGAGAACGTGCTGGCTGACACCGATCTCCTTATTTATAGCGACGCAGTAAAGGAATCTAATCCTGAGCGAGCGCAAGCAAAAGAACTTGAGATTAGGGAGCTTTCTTATTTTGGAATGTTAGGCCATGTATCAGAAGGGAAGCGCACAATCGCTGTTGCCGGTACTCACGGAAAGACAACGACAACCGGAATGCTCACGCGCATTCTCAGAGACGCCGAGGCATCACCCACAGCGGTGATTGGCTCCATCATTGCTGATTTCGGATCGAATTATCTTGAGGGCAAGTCGGATCTGTTTGTGGTAGAAGCTTGCGAGTACAATCGCCACTTTCTCGACTTGTCACCGAACGTTCTAATTATCACTAACCTAGAATTCGATCATACGGACTACTTTCACAGCCTTGAAGACGTACAGGATGCCTTTCGAGAGCTGGCCCAAATGGTGCCCGAGACAGGCGCAATTGTTACCGACACTGAGAATCCGAATATCATACCGATTCTGGAGGGGCTTCGCGCACCAGTGGTCCATTACCCGGCTGAGCTCACGTACCCGCTTCGCATGCCCGGAGAATTTAATCAGATGAATGCACGCGCTGCTGCTGCAGCTGCAAGGACAGTGCTGCCCCAACTCAGCAACGAACAGATAGCACATTCGCTAAGCCAGTTTCAGGGAGCCTGGCGCAGGTTCGAATATAAGGGAAAGACCTCGCGAGGTGTTGATGTTTATGACGACTACGCGCATCACCCCACAGCCGTTAAGGAGACCTTGCGCGCGCTGAGGTCGAAGGCGCCTGGCCAGGTTATCGTTGCTTTCCACCCACACCTTTATAGCCGCACCCGCGACCTGCTCGATGGCTTCGCAAGATCTTTTGAAGACGCGGACGAAATTATCGTCGCTCCTATCTACGCTGCCCGCGAAGAAAATGACGGTAGCGTTTCGGCGGAAATTTTGGCTGAACGTATACGTGCAGAAGGAGGTAATGCTACGGGCTACTCTTCGCTTGCTGAAGTCGAGGCTCGCCTCAAAGAGGTGGGGGAGTCTGGGGACGTCATTATGACGATGGGCGCCGGAGACATTTATAAGATAGCTAGCGCTCTCGTAGAGGCATACTGAAGTCATGTCTGAGCCTGCACCAAAAACCAGCTCTGCAGATCACAAACTTCCAGTACCGTTCGTTTCGCAACGACTAGCAGTCCAGTCGTGGCCTCGTAAAAATTGACGGGGATAGGGAAGTTCCCAAGCTGGACCAGCTCATTGCCAGGGGTCGCGAAGAAGGTGGCCTATTAGATGGTATTGGTTGGGTGCACGCATACCTAGTAAAAACGTTTAATAGCTTCGGCATTCCGTGCATAAGCGAAACGGATATGAAACTCGAGTCTTCCGTAACCCGCTTCGCCGACCGTATCGAGCGCTGCAAAGACCCTGTTCTCATCTCAACCCAACACGTGCGTTTTGGCCCTCATGATCGGAGAACGCACATTGTGCTTCTCACTGGTACACGCCGGGCGAATGATGGCGTACTTGAAGGCTTCTATTTCCACGAACCTAATGTTTATAAGGAAGGGGAAGGAGAGCATGTCTTTGTGCCTATCGCCGATTTCCCTCAGGGCTGGCGCAGGATGGCAATTCTGCCCTGTACAACGGAGTAGCTGATTCTCCTGGCCTTTTCTTTTTATACGAAATACGGCAGGGTGGGTGCATGGGAACCTTTTCTATTGTTGCCACCCCTATCGGGAACTTGGGAGACATCACCATACGCGCGCTTGAAACAATGCGCCAGGCTGACGCCATTGCCTGCGAAGACACACGAGTGACCTCGAAGCTGCTTGCGCGGTATGACATTAAAAAGCCACTGCTCGTATACCACGCTCAGAGCGGTAGGCTTTCAGCAACTCGCGTTCTTACCCTTCTTGGAGAGGGGAAGCATGTGGTGCTCGTCACTGACGCGGGTACCCCAGGTATTTCGGATCCTGGTAGCGAGCTTGTTGCGCTTGTTCGTGAGCGCCTCGGCGACTCGGTACGAGTTGACGCAGTTCCAGGCCCATCAGCGCTTACAGCGGCTCTTTCGATTGCAGGGGTGCCCACTAACGAGTTCGTTTTCCTCGGCTTTCTGCCCCACAAGAAGGGCAGACAGACGCTTATGCAGGAAATCGCTCGTGCTAAGCGTACCCACGTTTTTTACGAATCGCCCCACAGGCTTCTGAAGGCTCTTGGAGAGCTTGAGGCCAACCTTCCTCCGGAGCGCCGTGTAGTTGTGCTCCGTGAGCTCACGAAGCTGTTTGAGTCAGTAAATAGCGGTACAGCGGCAGAGCTTAAGAGCTATTTTGAAGACAGACCCAAGGAGGCACGCGGCGAATTCGTCATTATAGTGCCCGCCTAGTATACCCACGTTCTGTTTTGGAAGGCGCCGAAGGCCTCGTATACTTAAAGCATGTCGCGAGAAACTCTGCTCATTGTGCTCGGTGTACTTGTTGCCGCATCACCGTATTTGGGCATGCCGCTGTCCACGCTCGCAACCGTACTTCCTGTTGCTGGCTTGGTGGTCGCCGCCATCGGTGCGACACAGCGCGCACGCAATACCACCCCTCGACCAGTTGAGGTTCTTTCTACTTATGAACCGCAAGAGGTCTGAACAGACGCGTCGCTACTGGCCGCTGTATCTTGCTGCGCTCCTTCTCATCGTCGGTAACGTCGTGCTTCCGACAGTAGCTGCAACCCGCTACACGCGCGGTGCTGCTGAGGCGTCGATTCCGGTCAAGAAAGCAAAGGCGGAGAAGCTCGACACCGCGCTTTATGACCAAAAAATGCTTGAGCTTGCGAACTACGCATCGACGACTTCGTCTACAACGCCCCGTCTCTGGCCGTTGAAAGGGGAGTACCCTAAGGCGGGGGCAATACTGCCATTCAAACGCATCGTTGCATACTACGGTAATTTCTACTCAACGCGCATGGGGATTTTAGGCGAGTTCGATCCTGACGTTGTACTGGGGAAGCTGAAGGTTGAAGTCGCAAAGTGGAACGCCGCTGACCCGACGACGCCAGTCGTTCCTGCAATTGACTACATCGCAGTCACTGCTCAAGGAAGTCCTGGTGCGGATGGTATGTACCGTATGCGTATGCCCGCTGAGCACATAAGCAAAGCCATTGGCATGGGCAGACAAGTTGGAGGCATTACAATCTTGGAAGTGCAGGCAGGCTTGGCGCCGCTCCAGGGGGAGATCGAGGCGCTTGAACCCTATCTTAAAGAGCAGGACG
>DASVVA010000050.1:0-18041 GCA_036386775.1 Minisyncoccota bacterium | reverse complement strand
GTCCCTCCTTGAAGAACGTACTGTTCTTTCTCTACTGAGTCGTCGCGGTCGAAATCACTGTAGAACGTGAGCGAAGATGTGGCGGCTGAGGCAATAGGGTACGATCCGTCATCACCATAAGACGCTTCACGAATGGCAACTACCGCTTCGCGGATACCGCGTCGTGCGTTATCAAGTGCCGCGTTCTGTTCAAGCAGAAAGGCGTTGCTCTTATAGAAGTATTGAATGGCGCTTGAAAGCGCAATGCCAGCAGAAGACACAATGGCAATTACTACCAGCATCTCCACTAACGTCATTCCGCGTCTATTCGAAGGTAAGTCCATAGAATGTTTGATCCGCTACTGATACCCCGCTTGCGCTTACTGTCGTCTCTTCCTCTGCACTGGCGGAAATGCTGTAGTCGCTCGCTGCAGCAAGATCACCAAAGTATGCAGCCCCACAGGCGCTGGTAGTGACAGTTTCTGAAAAGCCTGGTCGCGAAAGCGTGACTTCCGCTCCCGCAACTGAAGTACCGCCACTGCGAACAGATACAAGCAGCGCGTTTGTCGTTTCCTCTCCTAGCACTAGTGACGCCTCGAGTTCGGCGCCCGGCGCGAGCGTGTAGGGTGGAGTGTTGCAGGCGTCGACCACGTCGTAGGAAGGAATATCAATCTGGTAGATGTCCCACTCGAGCGACAGTACTCGTAGCCCAAGACTGTTTGTTGCGGTCGAGGTCTGCGTCTTGTAAAGCGACGAACCAGCACCCGTAGAACCAGTTGTTTTCCCGCCCGTAATGGAGAAGGTGACGTTCGGAAGTGGCACCGGGCCCCGTTGATATTCAACACTCCACGCCAGTAGGGACGGGCTTACGGTATTTGATGCTGTCGCGAGCGTGGCAACGAGCGTGAGCGCTGGATAGGTGTCTTTAGGAACGCCAGACAAGTCCACTTCGTCTGTAAATCCTGCGCTATTCCCCGGAAGCACGCTGTCGGGAAGGGGTGCTCCGGAAGCATTAGCTACCTTGAAGCGCACGTCTGTGTCTGCAGGGAGACTCGTCTCGATGGCGGCCCTTTTCCATCCGGCAAGATAGTCGGGGGTAAGTGCAATTGCGCTAACGCTTCCGCTTTCCGCATAGCCCAGCTCGCTTGAGGCGAGCAGCACAGCGCCTCCTGACACCTCAATGTTGCTTTGTGTACCAATTCCCGACGCGTCAGTAAATGAGTCATCCCAGGTACTCGTGGCGACCGGCGTAAAGGTGCTCAGGCTCAGCGTCGTAAGAACGTCGATGGCGAAAGTTCCGGTTGTTGTCTGGTCCTTTACGACAGTTAGGTACCCGGGCGCAGGATTCTGGTTTGTCGTGTTTCGCTCATATGTTTCCGCCGTCGAGTAGCCGTCTTTGGAAACACTGATGCGGTAATCCGTTGAGGTTGCTGCGCCGGGCAAATACACGATGCCGCTTGCATTACTAAACGCCACAAGGTCAACAGCGGGTGAAATTGACGGATTCTCTATATGTACACTTGCGCCGGGTATCGGTGCACCCGAGGCATTCACGACGTCGATACGGAGCGTGCCCCCGCCAGTGGATGTTTCAAGCGCAGGTGGTGCGTAGTTAGAGACAAGATCAATTGCAAACTGCCTGCCACCCGCCACATACGAAACCGTTACCTTGATGCGCTTGTAGTCGGTCGTAATACCGGTTTCGTCAGCCCCTTCAAGTCCGTCTTTGGGATCATCGACGTATTCAATATAAGTGCGTGTTGCAAAGTCGATACCGTTACTGGTAGTGGTCGCGTATTGAGGGATGTTCCCGGACGGAATACCGCCCGCCGTACCCACCGCGTCATATGTCAGCGAACGGACGTATTCCATCTGGCTTTCAGCAACTGCTGTCGCTATCGACTTATTTTTGGCAAGCGAAACGACCACGAGAGAGCTCCGGAGGAGGCCCGAAAGCGCGAGGAATACCGTGAGCATGAGTGCGGTGCCGACAACGACATCCATGAAGCTCATGCCGCGAAGACCTACGGAACGCATATATAGGTATGATAACGCACTGTAGAGGCGTATACTGCTTCGGCATTACTTCTAACGATAACGACATGGCAAAATTCTTGGTGCTTTACCGTGCCCCTTCTTCAGTAATGGATACCTGGATGCAGCTTCCCGAGGAGGAACGCAAAACAGACATGGCAAAGATGGAAGGCCAGTGGAACGAGTGGATGGCTGCGCATAAGGACTCCCTCCTTGAAAGCGCGGGCTCAGGCAAAACAAAACGTGTTACTAAAAGCGGCACCGAGGACACGCGCAACGACATCATGATGTACTCCTTTGTCGAAGCTGAGTCACATGAAGCCGCTGCACAGCTCTTTGAGGGCCACCCTCATTTTGAGATTCCGGAAGCCTCAATAGAGGTTATGCCGGTGAATCCAATGAAATAGCACATACGCAAAAAGCCACCGCCACTAGTGGCGGTGGCTTTTTGTAACCAGCCTAAATCTTATCCGAAAGCGAGTAGATTGGTGCAATCATCGAAAGCGCGAAGATTCCCACAAAAACGCCAATGAAAAGCATAAGAATCGGTTCGATAATCGTCGAGAGGTCCTTAGTGCGAGCCTCTACGTCCTGCTCGTAGTATTCGGCAACCTGGCCCAGCATGTCGGCGAGTTTTCCTGTTTCCTCACCAACAGAGATCATCTCTGAGACGAAGACCGGGTACAGTTTTGGATAGTCATTAAAGGTTGCTGAGAGCGCTTCGCCCTTCTTGACGCGCGCCTCCGCCTCCTTAAGCACTGTGCCGAAACGGTTCTCTCCCACCACCTCTGCGGTAATGCCTATTGCAGTAAGCATCTCGACGCCAGACGAAAGGAGCGAGGAGAGCGTTCGTGCGGCGCGTGCACTGTACGTCTCACGCACCAGGTCCTTGATTACTGGCATGTGTAGTGATGCCCCGAGAACCATCCGGCTGCCAAATTTTGAACGGAAGAAAAAGTATCCACCAGCAACCAGAAGCAACAGCAGTCCGAACACAACCACAACGTTATCAACTGCAAAGTCAGACGCACCGACAATAATCTGTGTTGAGCGCGGCAGGTCGACGCCAAGTGATACGAACGTGCTTGAGAGTGTCGGCACTACGTAGATAAGCATGAGCACGCCGATGATGACGATTGCCCCGAGGATGATGGAAGGGTAGATCATTGCTCCCTTGATCTTCTTGGTGAGTTGATGCGCTGTCTCCATCTGCCGCGCAACGACCTTCAGCGTTTCGGCGAGTTTGCCGCCCTCTTCGCCCGCCTTTGTCATTGCGACAAAGAGTCGTGAGAAAACCTTCGGATGTTTTCCAAGCGCCTCATGGAAAGACGCGCCCGACTTCACGCCGAGCTCAAGATCGTTGACGATTTTTTTGAGAGTCTTATTCGCCGTCTGTCGTGCAATCACTGAAAGCGCCCGTGAGAGCGTGAGTCCGGCTGCGAGCATGGCCGAAAGGTTCTTCGTAAGCGTAATGCGCTGCTCTGTCTTAACGCCCGATCCAAAGGTCATGTTAGCCCAGGCAGGCAGAGCGAGCTGCGCACCTTTCTCTTCAAGCGAAACGACCGTCGCACCTCCCTTCTCCACCTCGCTGTATACAGCAAAGCGTGTTGGCGCTTCAATAATCTGCGTGCTTTCTGCACCATCACTCCCGCGTACGACAACGCTGAACTTCATATAAAAATCTTAGCACGCAGTAACGAAGCAACCGGCACAAGTGCTTCTATTCTGAGATGGCACGCAGCACTTCCTCGAGTGAGGTAATGCCGCGACTCGCCTTATAGATACCGTCCTCAAGCATCGTAAGCATGCCTTCCTTACGGGCCTGCGCCTCGATGGCGTCTGGCGTGCCGTTGTGCATGATAAGATCGCGAATTGCAGGTGAAACTGAAAGCACTTCGTGGATACCAATTCGGCTTTGGTAACCATCCTCGCAACCCGGTGAAGCCACTGGCTTATAGAACGGCACGTCGTCTATCTTCGTTCCCTCTTTTACGAGCTTCTCGTGCGTGAGCGCAGCAAGTGCGGCTTCGAATTTCTCTTCCGGGGTAATCTTTGCACGTTCGACTGAATCAAGTGTGTACTGTTGCTTGCTGTCGCACAGACGGCGAACGAGGCGCTGACCGACGACCAGCCGCAGCGTCGACACGAGTAGGAACGGCTCAACTCCCATATCCATGAGACGGGGAATCGCGCCACTAGCACTATTGGTGTGAATTGTTGAAAGGACAAGGTGGCCCGTGAGAGCGGCGTTGATTGCGAGTGAAGCGGTTTCACTGTCGCGGATCTCCCCCACCATGATGATGTTCGGGTCCTGGCGCAGCAGTGCACGTAAGCCATTGGCAAAAGTGAAACCAATCGCCGGATTAACCTGTGTCTGGTTTACGCGCTTCATTTGATACTCGATAGGGTCTTCAACTGTAGATATGTTGACGTCCGGTGTGTTGAGGATATCGAGAATCGTGTAGAGAGTTGTCGTCTTACCCGAACCAGTAGGACCCGACACAAGTATGATGCCGGTAGTCTGTTTCATCGCCTTGTGAATGCGTTCAAGCGGATCACCGTGGAAGCCGAGCGCCTCAAGTGTGAAACCGTCCCCGCTCTCACGAAGAAGACGCATAACAACTTTCTCACCAAAGTAAGTCGGCAACAGAGAGACGCGAAATGAAACTTTGTCGGTTTCAGTTTCCATTTTGAAGCGACCGTCCTGCGGCAGTCGTTTCTCGTCGAGCTTAAGGTTTGCGAGCACTTTGATACGTGCCGTAATGCCGGCAGTCGCGGCTTTCGGCAAGGTCATCGCGTCGTGCAAAATACCGTCAATTCGATAACGCACCATCATCTCGTGCTCCATGGGCTCGATATGGATGTCTGACGCATCCTGGATGATGGCGTGACGAAGCAGGGTGTCGACGATGCGGACGATGGGCAGATCTTCTGCCATCTTCTTCAGCTCCTCACCAGATGTCTCGGTCCCGTCGCCCTCGTTCACGAGCGTCAGACGTCCCGCCTCAGTGGTGATTAGGTCACCGAACTCTTCTTTGAGGGACTTCTGGTACTGCAGAAGCGCGTGCTTGATCGATTCGTCGTCGGTAAGCCGAGGGAGAATCTTGAGCCCCGTCTTCTTGCGCACTGAGTCAATGGCCGGAAGATCTTCAGTATCGAGCATTGCTACCTGGAGCTCGTTTTTGTCGTTCTTATCGTATGCAATGATGCTGTGCGTACGCGCAATTGGCTCCGGGATAAGAGAGAGAATGTCGAAGGAAACCTTGAGGTCCTTGAGATTCACAAATGGGATGCCTAGAACATAGGCTTTGATGCGTCGAAGCGCGTCAGGCGAGAGCGTGCCTTTTGAAACAAGAATATCGCCGATCGATTGTTTGCGATCAAGCGCTTCTTTCTCTGCCTCGTCGACTTCTTTGCGCGCAACAAGGCCTGAATCAAGAATAAAAGTCTTTAGTTCGCTTTCTGCTACCTGCATGCTGCGTAAAGTATAACGCGTCAATATGGAAGCTTCTATCGATTTACACCGCACACAGCAGTGGCGAACACAAAATGTTTTGTACAAAAAAGGCCGGCGCTTGCGCCGGCCTTGAAGAATGCCGCTCCTCGGCCGAGGTTCAGGGGGCGTACGCGATGTACTGCCCGCCGGTGTCCTCGGCCAGTTCCTGCATGTCGGGCTCGCAGCCTTCCCGCTGCATGCAATAGCCGATCACCGGCTGCACGCCCTCGGGCACCTGCAGGTCCTCCGGCACGGTGGCCGCGACGAGCACGATCCGGTCGATCGGCTGGACCGACAGGATGGCGAGCGCGCCGCGGACGCCGGGAGCCTGCCGCCCGAGCGGGAGCGAACGGCCGGTGTCGATGAACTCGAACACGCGGCTGTTCTCATAGATCCAGATGCCGCCGAGCCTGCCGCGCTGCTGAAGCGCGAAGGCGATGGCGGCGCCGTGATCCAGGTTGCGCTGATTGCGACCGTCGATGAGGACGACCGCGCGCTGGCCCGTCGGCACGATGTTCGGCAAAGCGGCGATCGTCGGCGCGAAGGTCTGCGTGTCGTTCGGAAAGACGCGGAGCGTCTGGTCCGGAACGAGCGTGCTCGCCTCGCGCAGGTTGAGCCGGCCGTTGCAGAAATAGCCGTTGCCGCGCCTCGGCCAGGTGTCGTAGCGCTCGGGGCCGCAGGTCGCCGGGTAGGCGATGCCGAGGTCCGTGCGATTGGCGAGGGCGAGCAGGATGGGCGGACGGTTGCCGTGATCTTCGCTGAACCGGGCCAGGTTGTAGCCGCGGTGGACTTTGGCGGTCGCGAACGGCAGAGCCGGGCGAGTCCAATTGTCCACGCGCGCCGGCCAGAACAGGTAGATCAGCAGGCCGAGCAGGAGCACGGCCAGCAGGCTGACGACGACGAGAATCTTCCTCTGCTTCGGGCTCATGGGCTCGGCTTCGTTCGCCGCCTCGAGGGTGGTGGTCGCTTCGGTCATAGTCTCTCCCCCTTCATGGGAATGTGGAACGGATTGCAAGGAACAGCCCCTGCAACCGTTTCCGGATTGTTTGGGACGCAATACTGCTGTCTAACACAGTACTGCTTTAATTAGATCTTGTCAATAAGTGCTTCATTGACCCAACACTCCTATATATAGTAGGATTCTGATATCCGAGATGTCCGCACCCGCGGGCATTTCTTGTTCAAAGCAACAATTACATACGTTCTCACAACTAAATACGGCAATATGTTGGACCTCAAAACAATTCAGTCAGTACTCGGCGAGTTTGAAGATCGCGGCATCTCTCGCGAAACAATGCTCGAAGCTATCGAATCAGCGATGGCAACTGCGTATAAGAAGGAGTACGGCAAGCGCGGCCAGATCGTGCGCGCCATGCTCGACATGAACACGGGCACAGTTACCTTCGAGCAGGTAAAGACCATCGTCGACGAATCGATGGTGCGCTTCCCTTCTCCTGAGGAGGAGGCTGAGGCTGCACAGAGCCCTGAGCAGCATGACCGCTTCCACCACGAGCACGAAGAGGTGCCGGAAGGCGAGCTGCCGCGCTTTGATGCAGAAAAGCACATTCTCATTGAGGACGCTAAGCGTATCAAGCGCGACGCAGAACTTGGCGGCGAAATAGTTTTTCCACTTGAGCCGCAGGACGACTTCGGCCGCATTGCTGCACAGACTGCAAAGCAGGTAGTTATCCAGAAAATCCGGGAAGCAGAGAAGCTTTCCATCCTTGAGGAGTTCGGCCACAAGAAAGGCGAAATCGTCTCGGGTATCGTGCAGCGCGTCGAGCGCGGCGCGATCTTTGTCGATCTGGGACGGGCCACAGGTATCATTCCTTACGAGGAACAGATTCCTGGTGAGCGCTTCCGTCCCGGTGAGCGTATTCGTGCTTACCTATATAACGTCGACGAAGGCTTCCGTGGCGTGTACCTCCGCCTTTCGCGTAGCCATCCGAAATTCCTCGTCAAACTCTTTGAAGCCGAAGTGCCTGAACTTGCGCAAGGAAGCCTTGAAGTGAAGGGTCTTGCTCGCGAAGCAGGCAGCCGCACAAAGATCGCCGTCGCCTCTATCGACCCACACGTGGATCCCGTCGGTTCACTTGTTGGTCAGCGCGGCGTGCGCGTATCGACTGTCATGGGTGAGCTCGGCGGCGAGCGCATCGATATCATCGAGTGGTCCGAAGATCAGTCGGCATTTATTAAGGAGGCTCTCTCCCCCGCTTCAGTACTTGAGGTGGGGCTTGATGAAGGAGACCATCGCGCGACCGTCACAGTATCCGAAGACCAGCAATCCCTTGCCATCGGCCGCGGCGGACAGAACGTCCGACTCGCTGCAAAACTTACCGGCTGGAATATAGACATTGCCTCAACCGGGGGTGGCGTCGTTGGTGACGCAGATCCGTCCGACCTCTATGCCGACAAGAAGAATAAACCCGACAGTACCATTGCGGTCGAGAGCGACCTTGAAGCCGCTGAAGCAGCTGCCGAGACAAGCCCTTCGATCGAGGCCGGCATTGCACCTAATGAATCCGCCTCTGTAGTCACTGTTGCGGAGGAGGCGAATGAGGACACCGGTTCGCTTACAGTTGAGGACGAAATAAAGGTTGCAGACGACGGCACACCCGTGAATCCGGAAGATCGCGACGTTACGACCGACAGTCAATCGCAAAACCAGGCATAACCCACAAAGCACATGCACCTACTACACGACATTCCCGCAGGTACGAAGGAGTCGATGAACGTCATCATCGAGTGTCCCCGCGAGTCAAAGAACAAGTACGAGATCGACAAGGAAACCGGTATGATCGCACTCGATCGAGCGCTGCATACGGCACAGGACTTTCCAGTTGAGTACGGCTTCGTGCCTCAAACACTCTGGGACGACGGTGACGCGCTTGACGCAATCCTGCTTTCCACAAACCCCTTCGTTCCCGGCATACTGGTGCGCTCTCGGCCGATAGCAGTAGTTAAAATGATCGACGGTGGAGAGAGTGACTACAAAGTGCTTGGCGTTCCTGTGGACGACCCTCGCTTTGCTGACGTGAAGGACCTCAAGGATGTGAACCCACACACCATTAGGGAGATCCAGCACTTCTTTGAGACCTACAAGGGTCTTCAAGCAAAGGAAGTTGTGATCAACGGCTTTGGCGATCGCAGTGAGGCAGAAGAAGCCTTTGAGCGCGCGTGCCAGATGTATAAGGAGAAGAAGGCATAGGGTTCCCAAGGCACAGAGCACCGGCCCATACGGGCCGGTGCTCTGTGCCTTGCCTGGACAGCTATGCCGCCAACTCCAGTACCTTTTCCAAAACTATAGGCAACTCTTTAAAGCCTGCCCCCTCATTAAAGTGGCTTTGCTTGCTCTGAATGATTACATCGGCGCCAAGCCTTTCGTCAAAATCTTGGGCGTTAGTCACCGGAACACACGGGTCGTCATCTGAGAAAAGCGCAACACTTCGCTTCATATGCAACCGGACCTTTTCAAAGTTGAGCGGGGCCTCCGCCCACTCACGATCCAGTTCTCTTTCCTCCTCTGTGTCGAGTCCGGTGAGACGTCTGAAGAAACCGGCAACAAAAACTACTCCCCCGACCTTTCGATCATCAGGAAGTGTTTCTAAGTAACGGGCAATAGTCTGACAGCCCATGCTGTGTCCTACGAAATAAGTATCCTCGTCAGGAGCTCCAACCGCGCCCGCAAGAGCAGGGACCCATTTCTCGATTCGAGGACACTCAGTGTCGGGTAGCTGAGGCACATGAACCAAAAAACCCCGTGCCTCAAGTTCGCTTTTCAGCCAAGGGAACCAGCCTGTTACAGGACTGCCATCCCACCCATGAACAATAAAGACTCGCTTCATATTTCAAGTTTAGCAAATTACCGCGCCGCGACTGATCAAGGGGCGGCGTCTTTCTGTTGGAAACCAAGCGCTGAACTCAAGGCGTAACTTTTGCCCCACCCACACGACTACATATGTATGCACCTTCACTCCACCAAAACCAGCACCACCCCCACGGCAGAAAGCTCCACAGGCTCTCTCATCTCGGTCATGCTGATTCTCGTCATCATGGTCGCCGGCGCCTTCTACAGCGTTTCTGAACACCTTGCCTCGGCAGACGCCGCAAAGACCACAAGGACACCGTAACTCGCCTGTCCCGGTGTTCTTTGTTACCATTCCCTCCACTAATCCTTTTATACGTATGAAATCACCACAGCCTCCGCGTTCCGGCATGCTCGTCCCGATGGTCATTGAAAAGTCGCAGTTCGGCGAACGCGGCTATGATATCTACTCCCGTCTCCTTAAGGACCGTATCGTATTCCTTGGTGGCGGCATTGATGACGACGTGGCAAACCTCATCATCTCGCAGCTCCTCTTCCTTGAGTCAGAGGACCCAAAAAAGGACATTTTCCTTTACGTTAATAGTCCAGGCGGGCACGTGCACTCTGGTCTCGCTATCGTGGACGCAATGAACCACGTCAAGCCGGATGTTGCCACTGTCGCCGTTGGCATGGCTGCATCTATGGGTTCAATCATCCTCGCCTCAGGTGCCAAAGGAAAGCGATTTGCGCTTCCTAACGCCGACATCATGATCCATCAGCCTCATGGAGGTGCCGAGGGCCAGGCTGCTGATATCGAAATCAGTGCCAAGCGCATTCTTTCGCTTCGTGACCGTCTCAATAAACTGCTCGCCAAGGTAACGGGCCAACCGCTTGAGAAGATCGAGCGCGACGTCGATCGCGACTTCTTCCTCACTGCCGAGGAGGCAAAGAAGTACGGCATTGTCGACCAGGTCTACAAGCGCTAAAGGACGGTGTTTGGGAACAGCCGCCTCCTTGGCGGCTGTTCTTTTTACAAAACAAGCCGGCTGTGGCAAGGTGGGAAAGTTCTTGAACTAAACGCTCTCTTTCGTTCCCGCCCCTAGAACTCTGAAAAGGCAGGATGTCCCGGGATTCGGAAGGCAGCCAATGTAACCGGGTATGTCTATAGAATTGGTACTTATATTGCTCGCCGCAGCGGGCGCGATCGGCATCGCGCTCGGTTATTTCCTGCGTCTCCTTATCGCCTTTGGGCAGAAGGGCTCGCTTGAGATCCAGGTAAAACAACGACTACTTGAGGCCAAGGAGAAGGCCGTGCGAATCATCGAAGACGCCGAGCGCCGTGCTGAGGAAATCGAGGAGGTGGGCAGAGCACCCCTGCATGCCCGCGAAGAACGTCTTGAAAAATATGCCACGCGCCTCTCAAAGCGTGAGGAGTTTCTTGATGAGCGCGAGCAGTCGCTCACCGAGCGAGTGTCCGAAGTCGAAAAACGCGAGGGCGAAGCTCGTGCGCTTGCGCGGGAAGCAGAGGCCCTTCTTGCTGAACGTCGTTCTATTCTCCTTAAAACCACCCACCTCACTGAAGAAGACGCCCGTAAGGAGCTGCTCCATGACCTCGAAGAAATGCACCGGGAAGCACTTCTGGCACGACTCCAGAAACTTGAGGCGCATGGACATAAGATTTTTGATCAGAAGGCGAAAAGTCTGCTTACCACTGCTATCCATCGCCTCGCCTCAAGTGTGAATTCTGAAGTCACCTCCCTCTCCGTTTCGATCCCCTCTGAAGAAATGAAAGGCAAGATCATCGGCAAGGAGGGTCGCAATATCAAGGCCTTCGAGAGAGCCACCGGTGTGGACGTTCTCGTTGACGAAGCCCCAGACAAAATCACGCTTTCAGCGTTTGATCCTCTCCGTCGCCACGTAGCCAAGATCGCACTTGAGCGCCTTCTTGAAGACGGCCGCATCCAGCCTGCCAAGATAGAGGAAACCGTCGACAGAGCCCGCCGTGAAGTCGAAGCAATCATAAAGCAGAAAGGCGAGGAAGCTGCATACGAAGCAGGAGTCGTTGGTCTTGAACCCAGACTAACAACGCTTCTTGGTCGACTCCATTTTCGGACCAGCTACGGACAGAACGTGCTCCAGCATTCCGTCGAAATGGCGCACATTGCTGGCATGCTCGCTGAGGAGCTTGGCGCTGATCCGGACGTAGCCCGGGCGGGCGCACTTCTCCACGACATCGGTAAAGCCGTTGATCACGAGGTACAGGGCACGCATGTTGAGATCGGTCGTCGCATCCTTGAAAAATTCGGTGTCGGTAAGCCTGTCATTCAGGCTATGCAGTCGCACCACGAGGAATTCCCGTATGAAACTCCTGAGGCCATGATCGTGCAGGTTGCTGACGCGGTATCCGCAGGACGTCCTGGGGCGCGCCGCGACACTGTTGAACGATACCTTGAACGACTTTCGGATCTTGAGCGGCTGGCAGCCAGTTTCCCGGGCGTAGAGAAGGCCTATGCGATCTCCGCCGGCCGCGAGATCCGCATCTTCGTGAACCCGGGCAAGGTGTCTGACCTTGCCACTCACCGCCTTGCCGCAGATATAGCAAACAAGATTCAAGAGGAACTCAAATACCCGGGCGAAATCAAAGTAAACGTTATTCGTGAGAACCGTGTAGTTGAGTTTGCACGATAAAAATAGAGCCGACGCGATGCGTCGGCGGATGGCCTGTGCCTACGGGCACGGACCGAAGTCGGATCTGAACGCGGCTTCCCGCGCCTCCCATGGCTCTTGGCCGTCCCTGGAAAAGAAGTCCAGAACGTAGAGCACACACCAGGCAAAGCGCTTGACCCGTATATTTGCTGCGTTGCGGGCAAGCCAGCAGAGCACGGCACGGATTGCGCAAAGAGCGATAAAGGCCGCAAGCAGCGACAAGACTATAATTCCCATTTCTATGGCCCCTCCTGGGCATATTAGAGTACAAGCTCAGCTGTTTTGCAAGGCTTTTTGGCTATCCCCGCCCCAACTTGGGTGCTATTGCGCAATATGGCGCATTTCCTATACTTTTCCACATAGCCCCCGGAAGGTGGACTTAGCCCTAATACAAGCAACGTTTTAGACCTATGAACAAAGCAAACATCGTGGAGAAGGTGCAGGAAGTCCTCGGCGGCACCCGCGCCGACGCAGACCGCGCAGTCGAGTGCGTCATCGAAAGCATTACCAGCGGCCTCCGCAGCGGTGAGGAAGTTTCCATCGCAGGCCTCGGTATCTTCGTAGCAAAGGCGCGACCGGCTCGCACTGGCCGCAACCCGCGCACCGGCGAGACGATCAAGATCGCAGCTACCCGCACGCCTAAGTTCCGCCCAGCAAAGGCACTCAAGGACGCGGTTAAGTAGTTCACCCTATACAAAAGGGCCGCACGATCGTGCGGCCCTTTTGTTTTTAGACATCTTTCTTTTTAGCTTGAGCCTTTGGGAAGTAGGCTTTCTTCTTAAGCTTCTCGGGCATGTAGCTCTCTTCGTCATATCGCTCATACCCCTTGCCGTACTCAAGATCGCGCATAAGTTTCGTGGGAGCATTGCGAATCTTTTTCGGGACCGGCAGGTTTCCGTACTTCTTTATATCTGCCTGCGCCTCACGAAGCGCATCATACGCTGATTTGGTCTTCGGGCAGTTAGCGAGGTAGGCAACTCCGTGCGCAAGGTTAATCGCACATTCCGGATAACCAATGGTTTCGCAGGCTCGAAAAACGGCATTTGCAACAACCAGAGCAGTGGGCTGGGCAAGCCCTATGTCTTCTGAGGCGAAGATAACCATGCGCCGTGCAATGAACAGTGGATCCTCCCCTGCCTCGACCATGCGCGCCAAATAATATATAGCCGCATCGGGCTGCGAGGCACGCATGCTTTTGATAAAGGCGCTTATGGTGTCGTAGTGCTCGTCCCCTTTCTTGTCGTAGCGCAGGTGCGGCGACTCCAGCGCCTTGTTGAGCGTGTCGACAGTTACCTTTCCATATAGGTTCTGCGTATTGTCGAGAAGAGTCAGTGCCCGCCTGGCATCCCCATTTGCGTACCCTAAAAGCCAATCGAAAGCATCTTTTGGCAGTTTTAACTTCGTGCGCTTCACAATATCCCGCAGCGACTCTTCAGAGAGCGGTTCAAGCACGAAGACACGGCACCGCGACAGCAGCGCCGGGATTACTTCAAATGAAGGGTTCTCGGTTGTGGCGCCAATGAGCGTGAGCTGTCCGCTTTCAACATACGGCAACAGAAAGTCCTGCTGGCTCTTATTGAAGCGGTGTATTTCGTCGAGAAAAAGCACCTTGGGTCGATCTGGTACTAATGGCGGTTGTCCGGGACCAAGCGCTCCCTTTGTCTCTGCCTTCCCAACAATTTTGCGTATATCCTCCTTGCCAGCGGAAACTGCTGAAAGCTCGTGAAGTTCAGCATCAAGCGCGCCCGCGTAGATGCGTGCAATGGTCGTTTTGCCGGTGCCCGGCGGACCCCAGAGAACGAAAGAAAACAGGTGATGCTTCTCTGTGGCCACACGAAGAGGTTTGTCCTCCCCGACCAGGTGCTCCTGCCCAACAACCTCGTCGAGAGTCCGTGGGCGTAGACGGCTGGCAAGCGGTTCCATGGCTGTATGTTACCCCTTTCCTAAAACTTTGCGTAAAGCGAAAAGCCGCGGCCAGAAGTGGCCGCGGCTTTTCTTGATTCAACTACTAGATTTCGTCGAGCGCTTCGTCAGCCAGGTCCTCAACCTCGTCGGCAAAGTCCATAGCGTCATCGAAGTCGCCGTCTTCCCAAGCGTCGTATCCGTCATCAAGGGCGTCTTCGGCCTCCTCAAGAAGATCGTAAGCTTCGTCAGTGTCCCTGCCGTCTTCAAAGGCGTCGTCTACCCTGTCCCAGGCGTTATCAAGGGCTCTTTCGGCATCACGGAGCGCGTCATAGGCGTCGTCCTCGTCCTCGTCATCGTCGTTGTCGCGATCATCGTCGTCATCACGATCACGGGCGTCATTGAGTTCGTCACGAGCTTCGTCTATCAAGTCCTCAGCGTCGTTGGCGTGGTCTACGGCTTCGTCGTAATCACGGTCGTCGTATGCGTCTTCGGCGTCCTTAATAGACTCCTCCGCATCTCGCAGCAGATCCTCAGCGTCATCCGTGTCTTCACCATCATCCCAGGCATCGGCACTGTCTTCCCAGGCGTCATCAAGCGACTCCTCGGCTTCGTCGATAGCATCACGCGCATCTTCGCGGTCATTGTTGTTATTATCGTCGTTGTCATCGTCGTTGTCGCGGTCCCCGCCCACTTCGTCGATGGCGTCCTCAGCCGCCTCCTCAGCGTCTTCAGCACGTGCAATCGCAGTGCTGTAGTCGCTTCGCGCAAACGCGCGGAAGGCCTCTATAAGGTGTTGGCGCGCGTCGTCAAGGAAATCCTCGGCATCGTCTGCACGACTACCGCTTGCGTCGTCGACTTCTTCCTCGGCGTCTTCGTATGCCTCAACAGCATCCTCGATCGCGTTCACTGCACCATTCGCGTTGTTGGTGTAGGTAACTCCGAGCGGAGCAATCTGACGGGATGAGACGCTCGACACACGGAACACCCCTGTCGCAGATAGGCCGCGAGATGCCTGCCAGCGCGCTACAGCGTCGCGTGTCATCGAACCGTAATAGCCGGTAGCGCTACCGTAGAAGTAGCCCTGCGCTCCGAGCCAGCGCTGCAGACAAACGACGTCTGAGCCAGAGGCTCCGAGCGAGAGATCGCGACTGAAGCTACAGGTAGCCTGCGCGTGGGCATTTGCAGGCCCTAGGGCTGCTCCAGCAAGGAACAAAGCCCCAATAAATACAAGGAGCAACGGGCTTTTTCGAAGAATAGTCATGGTTAAGGCAATTAGGTAAGCTTATAAGCTCTACCATACCTACCATGCAGAACGCATGAAGGAAAGGCTAGTGTGCTTTCTTTGCTTTTAGCACTTTTTCGAGCAAATCACGGAGGTCCTCCCTTCTTTCGGGACTTAGGTCATTGGCATTTATTGTCGGGTCCTCGACAAAAGCAGCGTATGCAGGCGCTCCTGGCCCAGCGACCCAATCAACCATTGCTTCTCCGCGTATTTCGCTTGCATTGTTGTCGGGATTTAGGACATCAATAGCGAGATCCGGGCGTCGATCTTGAAGATCTTGAAGCGCCAGCTGCGCTTGGCACCGGCTTCGCAAAACCTGGGACACTCCTTCAGTTACATCAACAAGTGAAGAAGACGGCACCCTGTCAGGGCGGCTCCCCAGGGGCTCAAAATTATGTCGCTCTGCTCCCATATCATTCTATGGTAGCACTTAATTTTGTGCGGGATAGGAGAATCGAACTCCTGCTCTCAGTTTGGAAAACTGATGTTCTACCATTAAACTAATCCCGCTTCGCTTTTGAATACCCAAGATACTTGTCGGGGTGCGGAGAATCGAACTCCGTCAACGTCCTCCCAAAGGACGCGTACTACCAGTATACGACACCCCGTTTCCGCACAGATTACCACGTTTATTGAATTATTTGTTGTGCGCGAAACCTAAAAGCTTCTTCTCATGGTGTCGCAATAAAATTCTGTTGCACGGGAAACAAAATCATCGAGGGTCCTCTGCAAGGCTCTCATGTCCTTGGGGTCGGGGTTCCGAGGTTAACGACCTTAATATAAATGGCTTATTACATGGGTATTTCGCAGACACAGTGAAATTATGCTCAATTTTCTCTGTCCTTTATCCCCAGTGCCAACAGGTTTATCCACTTATTTGATGAAGACAAGACTATGTCAAAAACGGCATGAAATAACAGCTTTTGGCCCACAGAATTTTACAGCTCGTCAATAAAGTAGTCTTCGAGGAAGGTTTTGTGTCTCTTTAGCGATCTTATCGCTATCGAATAGGGGCGCTTGTTCCTGCTTGCAAATATGGTCCGTTACTTCCCCGCTCACCATGTAAGTTAAGTTGGTGAGATTTCCCTTTGTGCGGATAGGGAGAATCGAACTCCCGACTCGTCCTTGGCAAGGACGCGTTTTACCACTAAACCATATCCGCTTTAGCGCATATATTTACATACTCTGCGCCATTCATCAATCCGTTTTGCTTGTGCTCTCGCCAGGACTCGAACCTGGAACAGCGGTTCCGAAGACCGATGTGATATCCATTTCACCACGAGAGCGTGATTTCATACTACGCGACAGCTAGGAGAAAGACCACTGACATACTAGTATTTTCGTATGGATTTCAAGGTTCCTAACGAAGTTAGCAACGTTACAGCAAAGCTCCGTGACGCCGGCTTCGAAGCTTATTTAGTTGGAGGGTGTGTGCGCGACTTGATTCTCGGCCGCGACCCCAAAGACTGGGACGTCACCACTAACGCTAAGCCCCAGGAAATCCAGCGAGTATTTCCCGAGTCTTTCTATGAAAATGATTTTGGCACTGTAGGTATAAAGACAGACTCAAGGGCCCCCCGCTTAGCAGTAATTGAGGTTACTCCATACCGCACAGAGGCAGGCTATTCGGACAAACGACGTCCCGATACGGTTATTTTTGGAAACAGCCTCGAGGAGGATCTTGCTCGTCGTGATTTCAGTATTAATGCCCTTGCGTTTGATGATTCTAAAGGACATATTGTCGACCCATACGCAGGCCAAAAGGACATGGAGCTTAAAGTTCTCCGCACTGTAGGCGACCCCGAGACGCGCTTTGAGGAAGACGCCCTGCGCCTTATGCGTGCAGTTAGATTTGTGGCAGAGCTTGGATTCGCATTAGATGCCAATACAGCTAAGGCGCTCCAGGAAAAAGCGTCCAACCTAGGCCATATTTCAAAGGAGCGAATTCGTGACGAGTTTGTCCGCATTCTTATGTCGGATCAGCCGATGCTAGCTCTTGGCCTTGCCCGCCAACTCGGTCTACTTGAACTAATAGTTCCTGACCTCATTCGTGGGATAGGAATTGATCAGAACCAGGCTCACAGTTATACAGTTTTCGAGCATAATCTTAGGGCGCTTCAGCATGCAGCTGATAAGGGCTGGGACCTAGACACACGCATTTCTGCCTTGTTTCACGATATATCTAAGCCTGAAACTCGCCGCTGGTCAGACGAAAAGAACGACTGGACCTTTCACGGTCATGAAGTTGTGGGTTCACGTGTAACCAAAAGAGCGCTGCAGGACCTGCGATTTTCACGTGAAACTATAGAGAAAGTGAGTAAGTTAGTGCGTTGGCACATGTTCTTCTCAGATCCAGACCAAATTACTCTTTCTGCAGTACGCAGAATGATACGAAACGTGGGGGAGGAAAACATCTGGGATCTGCTCAATCTTCGAATTTGTGACCGTATTGGAACTGGCAGACCGAAAGAACAGCCTTTTCGCTTCCGCAAGTACAAAGCCATGGTTGAAGAGGCGCTTCGTGATCCCATTTCAGTAAAAATGCTCAAGATTGACGGCAACATACTTATGAACCAGTTGCACGTGCAACCAGGGCCACGTATTGGTTGGGTTCTAAGCGCGCTCCTCGAAGAGGTGTTGGAGGACCCCACAAAAAACACGGATGAGTATTTACAAACCAAGGCTGCGGAACTGCTGGAGCTATCTAACGAAGAGCTACGGGCGCGAGGTGATGAGGGCCGGAAAAAGAAAGCCGAGCGAGAAGAGGCCGAGCTAGAGGCAATTCTAAAAAGGCACAAAGTCAGCTAGTTACACGCGAAACGTTTCGCGTGTAA
>DASVVA010000049.1:0-7983 GCA_036386775.1 Minisyncoccota bacterium | reverse complement strand
CTTTAACTCGTAAACAAGAGAAAGGGCCGTCATTGCGACAGCTCCTATCCTGTTAGTCTACGTATACGGAGTGGGTATTGAGTGAAGCCGTGACAGGTAGCGCAGCGGCAGCGTATTCGCATCATGCTGAATTCATCTCTTCTGTTCATACTGAGCAAATGGCACTTTGGGACAAGATCAGCAGCCGCGGCCACGTACAGGACCGCCGCGGCTTTGGACCCGCGGCTGGAGGCGGAATAGGAATAGCCGGCCTGGCACTCATTGTCGGGTTTACCCTCCTGTCAGGCGGTGACTTGGGAGATGTGCTAAACCAGCTTCAGTATGTAGAAACCCCGAGTCAGCAGTCATATTCGGCGGCTGACTTCGAAGGTGCCGACTCATACGAAGTTTTTGCCTCAACGGTTCTGGGCTCAGCGAATGATTTGTGGAGCGGCATTTTTGCTGGGAACAACCGTACGTATACCCCGCCTACTTTAGTACTCTTCCGGGAAGCAACAGCGTCAGGGTGCGGCAGAGCAACCGCTGCAGTAGGTCCGCACTACTGTCCTCTCGATAACACTATTTATTTGGACGAGACGTTCTTTGAGGAACTCACCACGCGTCTGGGTGCGCGCGGGGGTGATGTTGCACAGGCCTATGTTATTGCTCATGAGGTCGGGCATCATGTACAGAATGAGCTTGGTGTTTCTGACGCGGTGGCCAGAGACGGGTCAAACGAAGCCTCTATACGACTTGAATTACAGGCCGACTGCTATGCAGGCCTGTGGGCGCATTCCATAAAAGATCTTGGCGTATTTGAACCGGGCGAGATAGAAGAAGCTATTGATGCCGCAGCGGCAGTGGGTGACGACCGCATTCAGGAGAAGGCGCAAGGGAGAGTCACGCCCGAAACATGGACTCATGGTTCCTCCGAGGAACGAGTTCTATGGTTCAAGCGTGGGTATGAAACAGGTTCGGTTGAGCAGTGCACCACGTAGTTGATATTTGTTGCTGGTATTGTATTGTTTGTTTAGACCGGGTGTACCGGCTACGCTTCTGCGTTAATCGCTAGCCCGGGAGGGATTGTGGACTGGAAATTTTGGGTGGCGCTTGGCGCCTTCGCCCTGTTAATCGTCCTTGCGGCCTTCGCGGTCGCCTGGAGGAATCGCCCGCCGGATTATAAGGACGTCCGGATCGTCAGGGTCAACAGGTCGACCGGCAAGAAGTCCTCCTGCGGATTCTGGAAGCCGATTTCGCATATGAGCGTCGTCAGCGACGACATCAGGGATTTGCGGGAGGCCGACGACGGCACCTTTGCCTATTCGTTGGAGTACCGCACGTATCCTGATGATGCCGTGCAGTGTGACGATTGCGGCGGGAATGGGTGCGTGACGTGCAACGACCGGGGCTGGCTGCCGTCCGGTCATCCGAGCGGCAGGAAATGCCGTCTGGAAGACTGCGGAAAGCCGCTCTCGCCCGCGCATTTCGCCGTCTACTGCACGAACCGGTGCGCTCACCTCGACGTCTGAGCTTCCGTCCAAAGACCGCGCGGTCCCAAAAGTCATCGACTAGGGCCCGGGCGGCTTTTTTATGCGCTGTTGCCGGCCACAAACCCAGTAGTCCAGCAGAGCTGAAGCGAGTAACCACCAGAAGGACGACGGATGTGAAGCAGATCGCCTGTCACAAAGAGGTTTTCAATCTTTTTTGAGCGCATGGTGCGCATATCTACTTCATCAAGAACCAGTCCTCCGTCAGCAACAACTGCCCGGTCAAATCCCATAAGACCGGTCACGGAAAGACGCAGGCTTTTAAGCAGGTCGACCAGTGCGCGCCTCTCCTCTCGCAGAACACTGTGCACCTTCTTTTCCGTGTCAATGGTCGGAAGCAACGAGAGAAGAACATCAGCTGTTCCTTTCGGTGCAACATTCTTAAACGTATTTCGCAAAGTTCGGTTCTTATTTTTGTCGAATACTTCTGTGATTAGTCGATCGAGTATGCCTACGTCTGTGCCCGGAAACAAATCAACGCGCGCGTCTACGGTTCCCTCGTGAAGCAAATCTGCGATTCTTCCTGCGAGATTCAGTACGGTGGGCCCCGAGATACCGAAGTGTGTGAAAAGCAGGACGCCTGTACTAGAGATTCGCTTCGTGCCGTTTACGTAGAAAGAAATGCGCACGTCAGGAACGCTGGTTCCGGACAACTCGCGCACCCACGTCTCACTGACGCGCAAGGGCACGATTGTGGGTGTCGGCTTCTCAACAGCGTGTCCCAGCTCACGAAGCCAGCGGAACCCGTCTCCGGTTGATCCGGTCTCGGGATGAGAAAGTCCGCCTGTAGCAAATATATAAGAGCTGGCAGTATAAACCTGGTGTCCTGATCTAATGCCTGAAATTCGAGCACCATCGATCATAACTTCGTCTACAGCAGAGCGTGTGGCTACAGTGACTCGTCTATCCTTTATATACGTCTCCAGCACACTTACGACATCCGACGCTTTCTCGCTTTGCGGGAATGCCCGTTCACCCGTTTCAACCATGAGCGGCAGCCCCCTTGATTCAAAAAAGGAAAATGTATTCGCCATTCCAAACTGAGAGAACGCCGAGTATAGAAACTGCTCAGCCTCGCCATACTGTGCAAGAAGTCTCTTCGTGTCCTGCTGAGCATTTGTAATATTGCAGCGGCCACCACCAGAGATGCGGAGTTTCTCGCCAAGACGGGCATTGCGCTCGAGCAAAAGAACTCGCCTGCCGCGCTCGGCTGCGCGTCCGGCTGCCATCATGCCTGCGGCACCTCCGCCTATGGCGATTACGTCATATGCCTCGGACATTGGGTCACTGTACACCACCCACTGCGGCATCCGCCTATATGGGCTCAACGAGCTTTCCGTTTTGGTCATAGCAGTCGTATCCCCACCCGTTGAACACAGCGCGTAGGCGCTCTCCAGGTGTTGGCCACTCCCGCGGCCTTCCCTTCCACTGCAGCTTGCCGTTTTGGCACACTGCGAAGTCGAGTTCTTTTACCTTAAATCTGAAAGCCGGTGCGACTTCAGTTATTTCATAGAGCGAAGCGTGAAGCAGGCCGGCGGATTCATCGGTAGCGACTTTTCCGAGTGCGAGGTTGTCGTCCTTCTCGTCGTCAAGCAGTGATGGGTACAATAGCCCGATATGTGGATCGAGCTCGCGTAGCCAGTGTGCTGTGAGAGAAGAGTACCTGTATATGGACTTATCCCGGTCGGTAAAAAGGTGGTAATAAATTTCAGCTGTACTGCCCACCTCGGGGTCTGTTAGGATCTGGCGTACGCGGAGTTCTCGGATATTCGACCACTTGGAAAGAATGACGTGTTCTCCCTTTTCGGCCCTACTTTCAGCCAGAGTTCCGGGAACTCTGCTTGAGGCATAGAAGACCTGTTCACCCTCAACGTTTCCCCTCTGCATCTCGCAGGCATGAGCCGGTGGATACGAGAGCTCCTGCGCACTGGAGACGCGCTTTCCATTTTCTACTGACCGCGTCCGGTACATGGACATTTTATTTGGGCTGTAGGTCTTGAGGCTAAGTTCGCTGCCGTTTGAAATTTCCTGCAGCCTTTTCAAAAACTCTTCCGGAGCAATTGTTTTTTCAGCAATTTGTCTGAGCAGTTCTCGTGCCTCCATAATTTTAGTGTAAGAGATAAGTTTCCTCGACAATCCACTTCCCTCCTACATTTCTGAAAAGTGTCAGGTTGTCGAAGGTCGACTCGAAGTACGGGTCCGGCAGTGCTTCGAGGTATTGCATGATTCTTTTGTATAGCCCGGGAGCAAGCTTTCGGGCAACTGATACATGCATCTTTATAGGAAGCGGCACGGATTTTCCGTCGACTAGCTCGCCCAACTCGGTTGCGAGATGAGAGCCTCGTTCCAACAGCTCTGGCGCCATTACTATATGCAGATAAAGAGTCCTTTGCCGGAAAGTGTCGAACCCTCTGATGGTAAGCGGAAGGGGTGGCATCTCTGCAGCAAGTTCAGCGAGCCGTGCTCGAACCCCGCTAACGTCGTCAGCCGTAAAAGGCGGTTTTAATGTTATGTGCGCCGGTGACCTGCGCACGAGAGCGGGCAGACCAAAATGCTTCTCAATGTTTTTAGTGAGCTGCGCGTAGTAGTCGGCTGCTTCCCCGTTTATTCGATGTGCGACAAAGTAGAGCTGCATGACTAATTAGCAAAGTTCTGCGTATACATCTTGCCGTATATGCCTCCATCGATAACTCCAATACCCACACGCCTGAAACTGGGGTCGAGTATGTTGCGCCGGTGGCCGGGAGAGTTCATTAGTCCGACGTGTGCCAGCCGTGTGCTCGGCGCGAGTGCCAGGTTCTCGCCAGCGAGCAGGAAGACAGCGCCAGCATTCTGCATACGGTCAAAGGGGTCCTCGCCGTCAGGGTTCACGTGTGCGAAGTACTTCCGTGCCCACATGTCCTCAGAATGGAGTCGTGCTGACCGTGTGAGTGCAGGATCGATGGTGAGCGGGGGTGCTCCGACTCTTGCACGCTCCTCATTTACGAGGTCAAGCATTATATGCTCGGCTCCCTCATCTACGGAGGCAGATGAGGGCCGGAACGGCAGCTCACGATATTCCCCGCTGCTACTTTCAGATGTCGTGAGTTCCCCGAGCGCCTTTGAAAGTCTGCCGCCCGTGACACTATTGAGTGTGTTTGTTAGCAGCGTGACACCGCGCGCCGCAAAGTGTCCTGTATAAGAAGAGGATACGCGTGTACTCAGATCGGTAGATATGGGGAGCGCCGTTGTTGCGACTACCAGCAGGATAATAATGAGAAAAGAGTCAATGAGTGCGGGCAGTGCGGTAAGAGAGCGAGTAACTTTGTTTTCGGTAAAGAGCTTGGGAACTTTCGTATAAAGAAGCCGAAGCGCCGCTGCAAGTGCAAGCTGTACGACAATAAGGGTGAGCACGAATGTCCCGGCTGAAACAATTCGGAGATCAAGGGCAAAATAAGGTGCAAGGCTTGCGCCAAGCGGTGCATACGCGTAGATCGCGACAACGATTGCAATGAGGTGTGATGCAAGTCGCGCTGTATATTCCCAGAGTCCGGTACGGTAGCCGCGCCAAAGGAAGTAGAGTACGAGAAGGAAGGCTGCCGCGTCTATGTACTTGAGCTCCATACGTACAAGCCTGCCAAGGTCTACCTTAAGAAATATATAAGACGCTAGCCGTGCCGGTCGTGGCGGTACACGCCCATTGTAATGCCCACAATACCGACAAGCTGGCTCACAAATCCGGTATACGAGCTAACCGCGAGCGTATAAGGGATCCAGATTAGACAAGCGATAAGCATATAGAAGCGGATACGTGAAGGATGGTCTTGCCACAGAGCATGGATGCTTACAATGACGGCAGCAACAGGAAGCAGTGACAGCCATCCGTTCCAACCAACTAGGACCAGGCCTATTGAAAGGACGATAAACCCGTAATACCACATGCTATGAGCAGCCCACCGGTGCTTATATTTCTGTAAGAGCACTAGATTACGCAGAAAGGCCACCAGACTCATGACCGCTCCGGAAATCGCGCCGAGAAGCAGGTAGTGGAGCGCGAACGTGGCCAGGTTTACCGACTGAAGTCTCAGAATTCCTGTACGGCTGCCTGCATTCCATGCAAGAAGTTGGAACAAAAGTGCAATACCTCCCACTCCTTGGGCAGCCCAGAATCCCTGTGCCAGCTCATGCATAGCTTCAGCATACAACTTCGCTTTCGGGGGAAGAGTTATCCACCGGATATCCCCTTCGTCCACAGTTGGCGTACGTTAGTGGAGAAAGTATTCTCTTTATTAGCTCGACCCTTGGCCGAGCGGGCCTATAAGGAATCATTTCTTTACGGAAAAGACCACTTATAGAAAGCCGTAACGTTTCCGCGAGCGTTCCTAAAGCTTCGGCTCTCCGCAGGAGAAATGCGCTAGCGCAGAGAAAAGGATGCTGAGACCCTTTCCTCGAGTATGGTGTACGGAGCACCACACAGAACATACGGACTCTGACGATACTACCCGCCTCGGCGGGTAGTGTTCGTTTATTTGTGAACACGATTGATGACCCAGTTGCGAATTCGATCTGACCGGCTCTGTATACGTGGATATTTCTGAGTCTTTCGCTTAACCCAAGCATGCACGGTCGGCGATTGCACTGACAGAAGAATAAGCGCGAGCAGCATTGTTGTTCTGCCGGGAAAGAGCGGTATGAACATGCCTACGGCTCCGACGAAAAACAAGAGAATACCAAAAACTGTTACGCCGATGCGCCGGGGAGAACCTGACTTCAGACTGTCTGTCACGTCGTTTATGACAGCTTTTTTCTTAGACATCCTGTACCAAAGTAGGGCTCCGTTTTTAAGAGTCGTCGTGCGCGTACAAGTCCCACGTGCCGCTCACGTGGTCCCAGCGATATACCTGATTGTCGTCTCCGAGTCCGAAGACAATACAATCACTTACGGAAATCTGCACGATGTTCATGGGCCGATACTACCCCGCAGAGGCTTATTGCGCCAGCCCTATCGACCAGAAAGCAGAAAGACGTTTACTATCTGAAGTACGAGGAAAGCTGCGTAGAAGAGAAGAAGGGCGGCGCCTTCACCACGAGACAGAGCGGCTTTTGTGCGAGCAAAGACATATAGAAAACCAAGTCCGAGGACTGTAACAACTGCCGTGACCAGGAAGCCCCGTGACTCAAGCAGAAACTTACCGTTTAGAAGTGCAAGAAACGCGAAGATAAGAGTGTTCATCGCGGCTGAGCCGAGATAATCACCGAAGGCGATGTCAGACCTGCCACTCAAGACTGCACGGAAGGCAATCACAATTTCAGGGATGTTGGTTCCAATAGAGAGAAGTAAAAGAGCTACAATTGAAACAGGTATCTCAAGAACTCCCGCAAAGAAAACCGCCTCCTCAACCAGGAAGTGTGCGGCCGCGAAGATAGCAATGGCCCCAAGTATAATGCGGCCAAAGTCAGCCATAAGTGGCTTGGCGGTACTGAGCGAGAGCGCCTCAGGATCGCAGGAATTGATTGCGCGACGTCGACGGTAGAGAGCAAAGGCAACTGCGCCGTATGCCAGAAGGGACAGAAGCCCTTCTGAGCGGGTAACGTCGCCATCACTTGCAAGCAGAACCGGCAGTGCAATAACCGCGAGTATTGCAAAGAGTCCGCGGTGTGACACCGCGCTGTTAAGCGCAATGCCCTTTCCTGCAACCGCAAGAAGGGGCACGATAAAGAGCATAACGACGAGCGAAGCCCCTGTGAGGTTTCCTACGGATACGGCAGGCACACTGACAAGAGTGGAGTTAAGGGCAACCGAAAACTCGCTTATGGAAGTTAGCGCGCCAAGTATAAAAAAGGCGGTAAAAAAGCCGGTCTTACAGTAGCGCTGCGCTATGCGGTTAACTGACTCTATTAGCATGCCTGCAAAAAACCAGACGATTGCTACAGAGGCGCAAAAAATAATGATTTGGACAAAGATCGCCATGAGCTTATTCTAGCGCGCCTCTCTGCAGCTATTGGGGACTTGTGGTGGTGAGTCAGTACGGCTGATCTTGACCCATCTTCGCGTATGGGTTATAATCCACCGCAGTCAATTTGGGGCAAAAAAGGGGGCGATAAATGGCTACATTGGCCGGGGAGGAGTGTGCCTGCTGCACGCGGGTCACAATGAGACCTAAATGGTGGAAGGGGCTTCCCTTCTGCGGACTAATCTGTGGGGTGCTCTTCACGCTGATGTGCGGATGAAAGAGTCGCCTTTGGGACGTCGGAAAACCCGGCGTTCTTTTCTTTTACATCGAGGTCTGGAAGCCGTCCCTCTTCTCGCGCAGGTCAACAGTCTGGGGGGGCTGATCATCTGACTGAAGACGTGTTCGATAATCCTCGTTCATGCGTGTAAGTGTCGCGTGTTCGTCGCGTAGTCCGTCATTCTCGCGACGAAGTCGACGTATTGCAAGGCTTTTACTAATTGCCTGCGGCAGCGAAACCAGAATTC
>DASVVA010000048.1:0-4396 GCA_036386775.1 Minisyncoccota bacterium | reverse complement strand
AAGGCGACGATGTTATGGAACTCCGTCTGCTCCTGCTGCTGACCCTCCTTATTGCGGAAAGTGCGGTTGGTAGCAAGACCGAAGGTTGCAACTTGCTGGCCTGAAGGAAGCGCGCGGACTTCCGGATCTCGGGTAAGGTTGCCGTAAAGAAGGGCTTTGTTGAGGTACATCTGTCAGACGTTAGGGCTAATCGTGCCCGTATTATACACCCGCCTCCTTAGGAGCAGGCTCGGCTTCTGCCTCGGCATCCTCGTCAGTCTCTTCTTGCTCAAGCGCTGCCTTCGCAAAAAGCTCGTGCATTTCAGCTGCATGCTGGGCAGCTTCCTTGGTGGTGCGAATGTCGAGGAAGCGGATAATCTGCGTCGTAGAACGGGCAAGAGAAGCGATGTCTTCGTGTCCTGCTACGTCGGCCTCATACGCGATCCAGCAGAAGAAGGCGCTGTCGAAGTCCCGCCGTCCGGTGGTTTCCTGGCGAGAAATCGTGTAGGCAAGCGGCACTTTTGTGGGCTCGCCCTCGGCTACGATAGTTGCTACTGCACTAATGCGGTCACGGATAGCCTGGTAGGACTTCTTTACCTCTTCCTGGGGGAGTTCCCCATCAAGATGGAAGCCGAGCTCGTATACACGAGTCTCGGAAAGGTCATTGCCTTCCTGGACATCCAATTCTTTGTTTTCAGTCATGTCAGCCGATACTAGCACGCTTATTTATAGCCCGCAAATACAAGGTTTTACCTTCATGTTGTCCTTTATATGCTTTTTACTTAAGTTAATTTAAAAAGTTTTCGGGCGTTTTCGAGAACTTGTATTCGGACCGTCTCCAGCTCCTCGTTCCTAATTCCAGCGATGGCCTCGACAACCGGGATCACTGCAAGAGGGTCATTACGTTTCCCCCGATTAGGCGGAGGCGCAATATACGGCGCGTCGGTTTCGCTTATTATGTGCGAAAGCGGGACATAGCTCACCACCTCGTCGTAGTCACGGGCGAAGGTAAGCACTGCCGTAAACGAGAGAGTGAAATCAAGCTCAAGAAAAGCCTTTGCCTCCTCTACCCCGCCCACAAAGAAGTGAATATTGCCCCGGAGATCCGAGTTTTCGTTCTTTGCCGCTCGTAATATGTCGAGCATGTCGCGATACGCATCGCTCGTTCCCTTGCTTGGTCGCGAGTGGATCATGAGCGGCTTATTGCTCTCAACGGCAAGCGCGATATGAGCCTCAAATACCTCCCGTTGTTTTGCCTTCGTGGCTGCAGGGTCTTCTGGTCGATAATTATCAAGTCCGCACTCGCCGACACCGACCACCTTCGGGTCCTTTAGTAGTTCTCGATATGCCCGATTTCCTCCCCATTCATTTGCAGAGTTTGGGTGGAGGCCAACCGTGGCCCAGAGCGTTTCGCTTCCCTGCACGAGTTCCACCGCTTTTTGTGAGGACACCAGGTCCGTGCCCACAACCAGCCCCCCGACTTCAGCGTTTCGCATGGCAGCCATGACAGTGTCACGATCTTCGTCGTAGTGCGGAAACTGAATATGACAGTGCGCGTCAAAGTACCGCATGCTCTAGATAAGGCGCGGGAAGAGATTCTCGGGCTTTTTGTTCTCGTGAACGGCGGCAAGTATCGCCTCAGCGGTTGCTGGCATTGCCGGCACAAGGTGAACTGCGACTTTCGCGAGGTGCCGCACAAGCTTCTCAATGTCTGCAATGGCTTCCGCCCTGGTGTCTTCGTTTTTTATTTTCTTATATGGCTCGCTCGAGGTCATGTATTCGTCACCCTTACCTACGTGCTCGAAAATAAGATCCATCGCCTCGTTAAAGCGAAATGCCTGCATGTGGTTTGAGAAGGCCTCTTCTATGCCCGCGTCTTCTTCTGCGAGAAGTACCGGTTCCTGCAAATGCTCTTCGGCGAGCTTCATTACTCGGGCGACAAGATTGCCGAGGCCGTTCACTAGGTGGGCGGTATACCACTCATCCAGCCGGTCCCATGTAAGGTCGGAGTCTTCAACAGGGTGAGAGTGTCGCAAGAGGAGGTAGCGTGTTGCGTCCGTGCCGTATTTCTTAACAAGGTCATAGGGGCTAATGACGTTCCCTAAAGACTTACTCATCCGCTGACCCCCCGAGTTGATAAAGCCGTGATAGAAGACCTGGTCAGTATTCTTTACGCCCGCAGACATAAGCATGGCCTGCCACATGAGCGACTGGAAACGGACCTGGTCCTTCCCGGCAAACTGCAGTGTTGTGCCTTCTTCCCAAAACGCATTGAACTTCCCTTCTTTGTCATCCGGCCAGCCGAGGGTCGAGATGTAGTTCGTAAGCGCATCAAACCAGACATACATTACCTGGCTTTCGTCACCGGGCACCTGCACGCCCCACGAGAGACGTTCCTTTTCGCGCGAAATACTAAAATCCTGAAGGCCACCGCGTACAAAATTAAGAGCTTCCTCACGACGCCACTCGGGCGCGACTGAACCCTGGCGCTCCAGATACTCCACGAGTCTGTCTTGATACTTTGAAAAACGAAAGAAGTAGTTCTCCTCTGTGAGTTCCTGAGGAGTAAGGCTGGGATGGAGTTCGCACCTCCCTTCCGCGAGCTCGTGCTCGACCTTGAAGGCTTCGCACCCGACACAGTAGAGTCCTGTATAGGATTTTTTATAGATGTCGCCCGCAGCTTCGCACCTGCTCCACATTTCCTGCGCAGCAAGCACGTGCGCAGGATCAGTCGTACGAATAAATGTATCTGTCGAAAGTGCGAGCGGTTCACGCAGATTCTTCACTTCGTCTGCGTAATGATCGACGTAGGCCTGCACATCCTCATTTTTCTTTTGTGCCGCTTCGAAGATCTTTTGCCCGTGCTCGTCAGTGCCCGTGGAGAAGAACACCTCCTCACCCAAAAGGCGGCACGAGCGCGCGTAGGCGTCGGCCTGGACGATCTCAAGAGCAAAGCCTATATGAGGATCGGCATTCACGTACGGAAGCGTGGTAGTGATGTACTTCGCCATAGTTATGCTATTTCAACCGCTTCCCGCTTGCCGCGATCATAGTCGTTAAGAAACTCGCGACAGGCAGCCGCAACGGGGATGGCGATAAGGACACCTAAAAAACCAGCGAGTTCAAAGCCGATGATGAGGGCAAGGATGACAAGAAGTGGCGGAACACCCACAACCTTATTCACGACGAGCGGATGAATAAGGTGAGACTCAAACTGGTTAATGATGACGTAAAGCGCGAGTACGGCGAACATAAGCCCCGTCCCTCCTGCAGAAAAGGCAAGGGTCAGTGCGGGAATCGCGGAAAGAAAGGATCCGAAGATGGGCACAAGCATCATCACTGCCGTAAAGACAGCAAGCAGCAGTGCGTACGGGACCCCGAGAAGCAGGAGTCCGAGATACGAAAGCACGCCGCCAATCACTGAGGACAGCACCTGTCCCTGCATCCAGAGCCCGATCTTATCGCGCGCGCGAAGCCACAAACCCACGACATACTCCTCACGAGCTGCAGGTGTAATCAGGCGTAGGAAATCTTCGACCCCAGTATCGCGTACGGCGAGGTAGAACGAAAGTACGGCAACAAGTATAAAAGAAATAATTCCGCCGAATGCTGCCGCAACAAGCTTAAATGCTGCTTCCGACGATCCTGTAAATGCCGACTGGAAAGTAAGAATCGAGTTGATTATAGGGTCACCCCCGCCCGTATTTTCGATAGCAGTAAAAAGCTGGGACGGGTCGTTGAATGGCCCCGGAAGATGAAGTGCCCCCAAATAATCCGGTACTAGCGAAAGAATTCCCTGAATATCAGCAAGGATGGGGGGCAGGAAGAAATAGACAACCCCGAACAAGGAACCGAAGACCGCGAGGTACATGCCGAGTACTGCGACCACGCGCGGAATACGATACCGCACAAAAAAGAGGACCCCTGGCTCAATAGCTGAGGCAATAACGATCGCGGCAAGGACAAGGAGCACTAGGTCGCGAAGCATCCAAAGCGCATAAGCCAAGGCACCGATAGCAATGGCGCGGACAAACGTCGCTGAGTGGATGCTGATGACCCGCGGATCTTCCATACAGCACAGCCTAGCACTCGCGGAAGCTGGCCGCCAATCTAGCTCAATGCCTCACGAAGGCGAGTCGCGACCTCATCAATCGTAAGTCGCTCCTGTTCCCCACTATCGCGGTGGCGAAGTGTGACGGTGTCTTTCAGCTCCGGTTTTTCGCCGAGCGTGTCGAAGTCGATGGTAATACAGAACGGCGTGCCAATCTCATCCTGGCGGCGATAGCGCTTTCCGATATTGCCGTTATCGTCCCAGGCGATTGCCGGGTGCACCTTGCGGAACGCCTCACGTACCTCGCGCGCCTTTGCGACAAGTTCGGGCTTGTTTTTCAAGAGCGGTGAAACCATGGCCTTAACG
>DASVVA010000047.1:0-19063 GCA_036386775.1 Minisyncoccota bacterium | reverse complement strand
GCTCGTACGCGTACACAAGAACGGTGCGGTTGAGCGAGAGTTTAAGGTTCTTACTAAGGGGCGCGAAGGTTCTTGGTGGGAGACGCCTGCCGGCGTGTACCGCATTGAAACTAAAGAGGAGACGCATTTTTCCTCCATCGGTCACGTATACCAGCCGTGGAGCATGGCCTTCCAGGGCAATTTCTTTATTCATGGATGGCCGCACTACCCTGACGGCACGCCAGTATCCTCTCAGTTTTCAGGCGGTTGCATCCGACTTTCTAACGAAGACGCAAAAGCTATCTACGACCTGGTAGCTGTTGGCACTCCCATCATTGTCTTTGAAAAGGACTTCGGAAGCGATGACTTCACGTATGAAGCCCGCAGGCCAGACGTTACTGCAACCGCATACCTTGCCGCCGATTTGAAGAACAACTTTGTTCTTGCTGAAAAGTCATCAAAGGAAGTGGTGCCCATTGCCTCCCTCACCAAATTCGTTACAGCACTCGTTTCAGCCGAACACATTAACCTTGATAAAAGCATCGGCATTACGGGAAATATGATCGTCGACACCACTATCCCACGCCTCACTCCCGGCACGAGCGTGCAGGCATTCCAGCTCCTCTATCCCTTACTCCTTGAGTCTTCAAACGAGGCTGCCGAGGCTCTCGCGCGGAGCATCGGCACCGATCGGTTCGTAAGTCTGATGAACAAGAAAGCGGAAGCCATCGGCATGAACGAGACGCATTTCGCCGACCCTTCCGGACGAAAGCAGGAGAACGTATCAACGGCGCAAGACCTCTTCGTACTTCTCAAGTACGTCTACAACAACCGTAGCTTTGTTCTTAAGATGAGCACTGGCGAACTTAACTCAAGTGCATACGGTGCACCTATCTATCAGAACCTCACGAACTATAATAAGTTTGGCGTTGCCAATGCGGAGTTCGTGGGCGGTAAAGTGGGGCAAACAATCGCTGCAGGCAACACAGCTATTGCCGTCTACAACATTACTATTCGCGGCGAAAAGCGGCCCGTCGCGTTCATCTTACTCAACTCGCAGAACATCCAGCGCGATATGCAGGAGATGGTGAACTTTGCTGTGCGCGGGTACTAAAACTCTTTATCAGAGGTGACAGGTGGTACAGTCTCCCTATTGCCCGGGTGGTGAAATTGGTAGACACGCTACGTTCAGGTCGTAGAGCCCGCAAGGGCGTGGAGGTTCAAGTCCTCTCCCGGGCACCAAATAAAAAGAGCCGAGGGCTTTCGCTCCGGCTCTTTTTATTTGGTGCCCCCACCTGGAATCGAACCAAGATCAAGAGCTTAGAAGTCTCCTGCTTTATCCATTAAGCTATGGGGGCGATATCAGCCTAGCGGCCTCTAGTCGCCGGGTCAATAAAGCGGTACTCGCTGAGATACCTCTCTTCCTCAGCTCTTCGCTTGTCGAACAGCCCACGCACTGCATCAAGTTCAGTTGCCCGAACTTCCTGCTGAGCCGTGTCTGATTCACCCCCTTCTCCACTCGTCACCTTCGAGAAAAGCCATGTATGCCAGAAAACGCCCAGCGTAAGGAGGACTACCGCGGCCCCGAGAAGAAAGAGCCAGTCTCGCTGCGGACGCAACCGAGAACCGTATCCACTTATCTTGATTTTTGAAAGTGTATTGGATTTTAGTTTCATGGCGTTGTGGTGGCTGTGGCCGCTGGCATTACGCCTACTGCAAATGTCGCCGCGGCCGACCACTGAGCGCTGCTTCCTGGCGGGGTGTCGAGCGTAAGGTTCGTGAGTACGGTGTCGTATGTCTGATACTCAATGGCACCCAAGGTACGCATGACAGCATTGAAGTCTCCCGTTATGCGCAGGGAAAGTGTAAGGGTATTGAGCGGCGTGCCTGGTGAGTTAGCTACTGAAGCGACCTCAACCTTCGTTCCCAGACGCTCACCAGTTGCCTCAAGGCTCTCGAGGAAAGGGACAATATCGTCGGTAGCGACTAAATGCCCGTATACATCTGCCTCCTTCTGTCCTAGCTCAAGCAGTTCTTTGCGTGCGAGTGCTGCACGGCTGTCCGCCTCCCCATGAGCGCCCAGCTCCTGACTAAGCGCAGCAGCCTTTTCTACCTCACCGGTCACAGTGCCATACCAAATGATGTAACCCCCTAAGGCAGCAATGAAGACTAGCGCGGCACCCAATATATCGCTAAGTGGTCGTCGGATCATGGTCGAAGGCTTCCCGTAAGAACAATCGTAAATGGTATATCTCTTTCTTTCGCGTACGCACTAATGGGCAGCTCTGCTTGTGATACGAAGGGCAGTGCACGAAGCGCGGCTTCGTATTGTCGCAGCGCGTCACGCGAGGCAGCCACTCCTGAAATTCCCATACGTGCGGGCTGGCCGTTCGCAGGTCCTGAAAAAGTGAAGCCCACGAGCGCAACACCCGGCCTCGGCACATCGAGCACTGCACGCAAGGCCGAACTGCCGACAGGCGCGCTGCTGCCGCGCTGCACCACATGCCGGGCGACATCGCGCAAAAGACTGGTCTTCTTCTTAAGATCTTGCTCCTCTGAATTCTGGGCTGCGGCGTCAGATGCCGCCAGCAGCGCACTAAGCCGTTCTGTCTCCCCGTGCGCGTACCAGTATGTAGGCAGAAGCAGTAGTGCTTGCACAAGCATAACTATCGCAAGCATTGCGAGTGCTACCGAGCCGAGCCTTAAGAAGTATGTGCGGCGAAAGGAGCGCGCGCGGCTTTGCGGTAAAAGGTTGGTCAGTTCACGCAACATATTCTCGAAGAGCCAAGCCGATGGCCGTGCCATAAGCAAGCGACTCAGTGTAGTCGAGAGGCGGCAGCCAGTCCTCGCGTGAAGCGAGATTCACCAAAACGTCGCCGAGTTCGACCGGGATTTTAAGGGAAGCCTCAAGGTACTCAGGAAGTCCGCGAACCGTTGCGTTGCCGCCCACAAGGATCGCGCGCGTCACGGGCCTGTGAAATGGCGTCAGCGGGCCCCGAGTCTGCCAATACTCAAGACGGTGCAAAATTTCTTCACGAATAACAGAAACGGTTGAAAGCATGGCGGCGAGATACTCTTGATTCTCTTCTCCCGCATGAAGGCCTCGCTCTGCCTTTACGCGCTTAGCTTCTTCCTCTGACACACCGAAGTGCTTCTGTACGGCCAGAGTTAGCGCATGGCCCCCCACATCAAGAGTAGTTGCGAAGCGCGGCAAGCGACTGGAAGCGATAAGAAGTTTAGTTGTCGTTTTGCCAATATCGATTATGAGTACGGTTTCTTGGTCACCATGCGGCCGAATCGCTCGCGGAAGCGCAAAAACTTCTCCCTCAACAGAACGGACAGTTATTCCCGCTTCTTCGAAGCAGGCGAGCGAAGACTCAACCACCCGTCGCGCATACCCTACCCCCACCATGCGGGTTACGTCACCCTCAGTGGCGAGCGGCACCGCATCATATGCGACCTCGCTTGCAGGAAGCGGAACATACTCATCAAGGTGTCGCTCGATCTCTATACACCGCTCTTTCTCGTCCTTGCTGTGAGCATCAGCCTCGAAGAGGTATCCGCGGGATTCAGGCAATGTGATATTCGCGAACCGTACACCGAATTTCTTTGACAACGCCTTGAGTGTCGAAACGAGTGCATTCCTGTCCGAAATTTCGCCCTGCTGTATTGCGCCTTCGGGCAGGGGCTCCTCTACAAAAGAGGCAAGTTCAAGACCATGAAGAGTGTCACGAAAGGTGACAATCTTCACACCACTTGCGGAAACATCAATACCCGCCGTCGGCATCGCGAGGTACTTAGGGGGCGCAAGTTCGATCCGCGCGAAGTCCGACAAAGTTCGTGCCATTACGAAATCAGTATACCGTGCAGATCGGACTAATTTTCAAGAGACATCTCGAAAACTTCTTGTGGACTTGTGCTTTTGTCGACGAGCCTGATCCAGGTGGGGGTTACTAAAAAGTACCGTTGTGTTTCTCGTGTAAGAAAGGCGCGGGCATTCTCATTCTTTTCGGCCATAAGTGTTCCGTGCTCGACGGCTTCTTCTCCGGAAAGTTCCCGTGCCACTCCTTCATACTGCACGGTGCCAAGCTCATCGCTCCATCCGATGACAAAAGATACATTTTTATTGTGCTCCAGATTCTGGTATTTCCTGCTCGTATTTGGAGTACCAAAAACAAGCTCAAGTGTGTCCTTTTCCGCAAAAGCTATACACGCGGCCTCCGGCCTGTTGTTTTTCGTGTCGATAGTGGCAATTACAGTAAGCCGGTGCTTCTTAAGAAAAGACCGTATCTTCTGTCGGAGCTCGTCATCCATACACTAGTGCGCTGCTGTCCCCGGCGGGACCGGGCGATCGGGAGTAACGAAGGCGAAAGTGTCCCCTTCTCCCACCGCAAACAACATGCCATTGCTTTCTAGTCCGCGGAGTTTTCGAGGAGCAAGGTTTGTGACAAAAGCGAGCTGCCGCCCCATGAGCGACTCCGGTTCTGGCACATATGCAGCAATGCCTGAGACAATCTGCCGCGGCGCTTCTTCACCGACGTCGATCACAAGCCGCAAAAGCTTGTCTGTATCAGGCACGCGCTCGGCAGAAAGTACGGTACCAACCTTTATCTCTACCTTACTGAAGTCGTCGATGTTAATCATGGTCCTCAAGTATAGCGCCACTTCCTGGTTCTGCGTGCCGCTCAAGAAAGCCGGTCAGGATGAGCGCGGCGGCCGAGGCATCGACGTTAGGGCTGCCCTCCATGCGCGAACCATCAGGAAACCTGCGGGCTTCCTGTGTGGTAAAAAGTTCGGGCTCAAAATACACAGGAACGCCTGTAGCGGTGCCGAGCCGCTCAGCAAAAGCGCGCGCCTCTGCGGCCACAGGATTATCGGCGCCGGAAAAGTTACGCGACTCTCCCATCACAATCGCTCCGACGTTCTTTTCGTGCACAAGCGTAGTGAGCTGGTTTAAAAGTTCACTCGTCGTAAGGAGTGCGCCGTGCGGAAAACCCATGGTTCCCGCTTCATCTGTCAGTGCGAGGCCGACTTTCTTTGTTCCGTAATCAATTCCCAAGTAGCGCATAGATTCATACTAGCAGCGATTCCTACAGCCGAAAGATGTGCTATTCTCTGCGGCATATGAGCGGACTTCTGTTCTCAGACATTAGTGGCACCAGCGCGGCACTGGGCATGAGCCCCATCGTGCTTTCTATTATCTTTGCCGCGCTGATCATTTGGACCCTTACGCTTAAGGGGTTTGCGCTCTGGCACGCCTCGCGCAATTACCAAAAGCGGTGGTTCATTGTTCTGCTTGTTCTTAACACTTTCGGAGTCCTCGAACTGATTTATCTTCTCTGGTACCGTAAGGATAAGCGGGAAGGAGGCACGCCTTCGCTCTTTAACAATCCCGAAGGTCAGCCGTCAGCTTCGGCATAGTGCAGCCCCGCGCGGAGGGGTGGCAGAGTGGTCTATTGCACCTGTCTTGAAAACAGGAGTCTCTTAACGGGGACCGCGAGTTCGAATCTCGCCCCCTCCGCACGCGGCTGGTCACTCCCCAGCACTTAATGGCACGCGCGAATGTGTTACAGCGCGGTGCTATCATTGACACTAATGGGAGAGCCGGTCTTTGTATGGCAAGGTGCCGATTACTCGTTCGAGGAGCGAGGCACCGATTGGTATTGGGCGCTCGGCATCGTTAGTGCCGCGGCGGTAATTACCTGTATTCTCTTCGGTAACATTCTTCTGGCACTGGTCATCCTGGCTGGCGCGGTAACAGTCGGTCTCCAAGCTGCGAAAGGGACCGGCATGCACCGCTTTGCAATTTATGAGGAAGGCCTCTCCATTGATAGCCGCGTCTATCTTTACGAGGACATGCGCGACTTCACTATTCTTGAGTTTATCGATGAGACCCTGCCGCCCGCCCTTTCGATCAAGACGAACCACGCGCTTGCGCCACACCTGTTGATTCCCATCCACGACTACGATCCGGTCGACGTATACGAGTACATCAACATCCATCTCCCCGAGGGCTTCCACGAGGAGACGCTGCTCGACCGCATTACCGCAATTCTGCGCTTTTAACTTGCGAAGGACGTCCGGGAACGGTACAGTCGGAGGCGACGCTCTCGTCGTTCAATGGATAGGACGCATCCTTGCGGAGGATGTAATGTAGGTTCGATTCCTACCGAGAGCACACATACAAAAAGGCGTCCCTGCGGGGCGCCTTTTTGTATGTGTGCTTCGAGCAGCGGCCCTGCTTACGTTCGCACGCTCACTTTCGCCAACACCAGCGGAAGCCCGATCTCAAGCGCATCATTCCGCACAACCCAGCGGTGAAGTGCAGGGCTAAGGGCCAGTGTAAAGAGAACGGTGCCTAACAGGTGCATGAGCGTGAAAGGAATCTGTCCCGCTACAGCAAGCATGAGCGGCTGGTTGAAAAAGATCGGGCCAACCGTAAGACCGGTAACGATGTCATACAGGACGGTGCCGACCACGCCAAACGCGAGGAAGTTCTTCGTTGTCGCCTTACGATTTCTGAAGTAAATATGCGCGCCTATGCCCAGGAGACCGTAAGCAGCCGCGGTAACCAAAGTCCACGCGCCAAATCCAGAAGTCACCGCATCAAAGAGCGCTATTCCAAGAAACCCAAAAAAGAAGCTTGTAAGTACACCGAAGCGAGTGGCAAACGGCATCATCGTTGCGAGCATTGGCTCGAAGTTCGCTGGGCGAAACGGCAAAAGTCGAATAAGGAAAACTGCGGCAAAGCCGATCAGGATCTTTGCCCAGCCAGTCGAAAGGCGGATGGTCTGCATAAGACTCACATTGTAGCCCCACCGTCCCCGCCCGAGCAAATGTGCTATAACCACTACGTCATACAGCGCTCCCGTCGTTCAATGGATAGGATATCTCCCTCCGAAGGAGACGATGCAGGTTCGATTCCTGCCGGGAGCACAAAGACGTGGATAGACTCACCTCTCTCCCCTGTACATGCGATACTGGTTTTATCGTCATGACCATCGAAAAAATTTACATTGGGGGCTGGTTCCAGCGGACGACTCTCCATCTCGCCGAGATATACGACTTTCTTAAGGAGGCCTCCTCGCCGCTCGACCTTGATGCGGCTAAGCTGCAGGAACTTCACGGCTTACTTTCGCTTGAAAGCGTCAGTCTTAGAGTGACTAATCTTGAATACATCGAAGTTCGAACCACAAGCGGATTTGGTATTGAGATCTTCGAGGATGGGCTGATGGTCCTGAGCGCTGACGCTGAGGCGGAGGTCAGTGCTGTGGGCCACCGGATTACGGAACTTACCACCTACTACGAAGAGCGCCTTTCACCTGCTATCAGCTATCTTTTTAGTCTTGGCGCACCGGTACCAAAGGAACTCGCTAATATCAAGACAATCTACCCGTATTTCCTCGTCGTCAGAGATGCCGGCCGCGACGCTGTACTTGATCTCCTGGCTTCGTTCAATGAAGAGGAGCACTTCGAAGTACGCGAGCCCGGATTCGAGATATATCGAGGCGACAAACTGTACGTAATTGTGCGCAAAGAGATTCCTCTCCAGAGCCTTAAACGTTTTATCGAGGAACAGGTCTTCATTCGCGAATTTAAAGGTCAACTACACCGTTATCTGAACCTTCACCGCGGCATCTGGGAACGTATCGCCTCTGTTAAGGAAAAAGGCACGATTCGCGGAAGAGATGTGTCAGACTTCACCGGCAAGATTGAAAGCTACGCCAAAACCATCAACTTAATTGAAGCGCGCATTAACCAGATGGGCACATACCTGCGCACTCGCGAGTCAGTGGCAAAAAACGACCCCGCCATGAAGGAATTCCTGTCCGTCTTGTCCTTCAAACATGAAACTCTCTCGGACACTCTCCAGTACGTAAAAGAAATATGGTCAATGACTAAGAACTACGTTAAGTCGGCAGAAGATCTGTTTTCATCCATACAAGCCAAGGCGACAGAGTCCTCGGTTAAGAATCTTACTATCATTACCTCAATGGGAGTTGGTGCCACTCTTATAGGTCTGTTTGCTCAAAAGGTTCCCGAGTTCACAGTCTTCGGCGCAGTATATTTCTTCGCACTTGCAGCCATTGGCTGGATAGCAAACCGGGTCATGCGTGAGATCGGCGCGCGGCGCGCATACAAGATCAGCGACACTGAACTCGCTAAAGACCTCTAGCGGGTGTCGCGGAGAGCAAGCGCTGGGAAGATACCGAGCAGCATAACAACTCCGAGCACAACAAATAGGAGCTTGAGTGGAATCACAAATAAAAGGGCCGCCGCCGCGAGTGGTCCGATTATGTATGCAAAGGGGTAGAGCATGCGGAACGAACTTACTTCTCCGGCATTGCTCCCCATTACGTGCTTGAAGAAGTAGGCCTCGCTACCAACATCAATCAACACCGCGCCCACACGTGTTGCGAAAAGTGCGGCTGCCCAAAGAGCGACATGGGGTATGGAAAAGAACGCAAGTGCAGCGGTCGCGACCCCAATAACCACAAATCCAGAGACCAGCACCTCCTGTTCACCCCATCGTGTATCTTCAAGTCGCCCGATTAGTACTTCAAAGAGTACGAATGGCAGCAGCATCACAGCGAAGACGACACCCATGTCTGGCAGTGAAAGGCCGACGTACTCGTGCAGATAAATAGGTGTGTATACCACCATGATCGAGTAGAAGAGGCGGAGCAGAAATTGGATGAAAAATATATTCCGCAAATCCTTGGACACCCGAAGCTTCCCGAGCACGCCTCCCCACTTCGGTCTTTCATACGCCGGGTCCCTAAAGCGGCGGAAGAGAAGGTAGCTTAGGACCGCAAGCGGCACGATGAGTACAGCCGTAGCCGCGTACAAAAGCGAGAATGGCCCGCGCGCGAGCAGCAATATTACAAGCGACTGCGAAGCAATATATGCACCGTTTGTAAGTGACGACATAAGACCGCGCCTCACGCCAACCTTGTTCTTGTCAGCGGATGCGGTTTGTAGGAACACATCGATGAGTACGTGCATCGAAGTAGAGATGGCTAGCGCTACCGGGAGCAGGAGGGCTACTGATAGTTGGGACGTGCTTGTTGAAATAGCAAAGAAAATGGCACCGGCAATAAGTAGCCCTGTGGTAAAGAGGGAACGGTTCCCAAAACGCGGCAGGAGGCGCGGAATCAAAAGAAGTACAGCGATTGCGAGCGCATATCCGGCTGCAAATATGAGGCCTATAGCCTGACCAGAGAATCCTAGGTCGAGAAGAAAAGACGAGTTGAAGTAGAGGAGGAGGCCAAACTGAAGGCTGTAGAGGAAGTTAACGAGGTACACGCTCCTCCGCAGTTTGCCCGCCTCAGTCATGATGGGGTCATTTTAGCACTCGGCAGCACGTATTCCTGCCTTATTTGCATCCTTCCCGATCCCGACTACAATACTCTTAGGTTGTTCGCCGGGTCATCCCCGGGTCCGAAAAACTGACTGATTTCCAGTCCGTTCTCGGATTGGAAATTGGGTTAGATTCCCCTACTGTGCCGCAACGGTAACGCCTTCTCGAAAGGACAAGTCCGGTCATCGAACAGCTTTTATTCCCGAGCAGGAACGTGCGCCTTCCATACGGATTCCGAAACACCTGCTCGCGCGGGCTTTTATTTTTATCCAAACGTATGAGACGAATTCCTCGGGTGTGGGTGCTAGTGGCAGTGCTGATTGCACTAGTGGCAGCATTGTTTGTTGTGCTTGCCGCTTCGAAAAGCGTAGACAGCGCTGCTGAAAACGCCCCGGCTGCTTCCGAGGCGGCAACTACCACACCTGAAGGAGCTTCCAGCCCCGAAAGTTCTCCCGGGGCTGCGCCCCGCACGGCCATCGTGAAAGAAACCGGGGCAAACGTCGCTGAACCAACGGCACTTAAGACAGCGGCCGCTGACGCGGCAACTGCGGAAACCGCCTCGCTAGTCGTATCGGGTACGCAACACTCGCTCACCGCTCCAGCAGGAGCGACGCTTGAAACTGCGCTCGACACGCTCATGGCGCAAGGCGGCTTCAGCTACAAGAAGCGTGTGCACCAGGGACTCGGCTCGTTCGTGACGGAGATAAATGGACGCGCGGGCGATGGTGATCATTACTGGATCCTCTATGTGAACGGAGTGAAGTCCCCAACAGGCATCTCTGCGACGCGTATACGTTCAAGCGACCGCTTTGAGTGGAAGCTCGAGACAAGCTACTAATCCGTATATGCACAAATACTTCCTTTCTGTCCTTCTTATAAGTTCTTTTGTTCTCGGCTCCCTGCCTGCACATGCACAGGAGGCAACGCCAGAGCCTGTACCGCTAACGGAGGAAAGTGGTGGCGAAACCAGCATAGCAGTTCCGGTCGACGAACTTGCTATAGTTGAGCAAACAGATACGACGCAAGCTAGCGCTGAAACCTTCGCTGCTAGTGAGATTAGCGCTACAGAAACAACCGAGGCGCCAATAACAGACACATCGACCTCCGTATCGCTTCTCATTCGGTATGGTGAGTCGGAACTTTGGAACGGACCCGTTCCTCTTCCGGCAACAACTTCCTCCGCCACACCCACAGGCGGCACCCAGGCAGAGCAGCTTGCGACCACGAGCCCTCTTGCAGTACTGCTCGACTTGGACGAGCAGGAAACCGCCTTTGATATCACGCAGCTGGATTATTACAGTTTCTTAAGTGCGTTCTACATCAACTGCATTACATCACCTGCGTTCGGCAAAAAGTGCGGCGAATGGCAATTCACAGTGAACGGCAAAACAACGAACTACGCGATCAGTCAGTACCCCCTTGTCGACGGCGATCGGCTCGTCATTTACTTCGGTCAGCCACGACGCGTCACACTTTCTGACAACCAGGTAGTAGTCGGCGAAGAGTTCACTGTTCTCGTAGAGACGTACGATCCTGAGGCCAATACACACAGCCCCCTCTCAGGCGCCACGGTGGGTGTGACGCAGCCTGTTCCTGGCTCGTGGACGCCGCTTGAAGTCGCAACCTCGACTACCGGAGTGATGGGCACCACCACGTTCTCAGTGTCACTGGCGGGTAGTTACGAGGTGGCAATCAAGGCGAAGGACGAATGGGGCTTTGAGTATTACGAATTCCCTCCGGCCCAACTTACCGTTGCATCGACTACAGAGAACCTTGGGAATGGCGGTGGCGGCTCTGGAAGTGAGCCGCAGTTCGACGTTGATGCTGCCTTCGCCTACCTTAGCGACCTTCAAAACGCTGACGGTTCTTGGGACTCTCCGATCGTTACCGACTGGTCGGCCGTGGCCCTTGCCGTACCCGGCGCTCCCTCAAGCATACGCTCCTCACTTGAACAGTACCTGCGTACTGAGGCCGTTCAGCTCGACTCCGTGCTCGACTACGAGCGACACGCCATGGCACTTATGGCACTTGGTATTAACCCGTACGATGGCGGCCAGGAAGACTACATAACCCCAATAGTTGAAGCGTTTGATGGTACGCAGATTGGTGACCGCTCTATCGTCAACGACGATATCTTTGCGCTCATCGTCCTCCTTAACGCGGGGTACGACGCGGGCGACGACCTTATTAAGGAGACCGTTTCCTTCGTGCTCCGTGAGCAGTCAGCCGGCTCGTGGGAAAACAGTGCTGACCTCACGGCAGCGGCTATCCAGGCACTCAGTGAAGTGCGTTCGCTTCCGGGTGTGGCTGCAGCAATAGCGGACGCCGAAGACTACTTGCGCAGCAAGCAAGAGGCTGGCGGGGGTTTTGCAGACCCCTTTGCAACTGCATGGGTGCTGCAGGCAATCGAGTCGCTTAATCAGTCACCTTCCGGATGGAGCATGGGCGGCAAGACTCCCGTAGATTATCTTGTTACTTCTCAAGAAACCGATGGCGGCATGACTACGACACCCTCTGACTCTATGACTCGGGCTTGGGGCACCGCGTATGCCATTCCCGCGGCACAAGGTCTAACCTGGGACACTCTGCTTTCGGATTTTGAAAGACCCACCAACAGAACAGGTTCGTCGGGCGGATCAGATAGCACTGCAACAAGCACCGCTTCGACTACGGTTGAGATCTTCCCGGTAGCAACCACAACCGAACCCGTACTTACTGTAGACGAGATTTTCGTGGACCCCCCTGCTGCTGACGAAGAACTTGTGTTTACAGCAGCACTCACCCAAACAGCGGGTCTTGGGAATTACGGATTCGTGGAACCAGAAACGGATGCCCCTCGATCCAAGCCTGCGGCAGTGGAGCACGATAGTGCTGCAACGACCGCTCCTTCAGACGGGAACAAAGGCCTGGTCGCAGCGGCTGCACAGTCAGAGGTGCTGGGAAGTTTCGCTGACTTCCTCGCCTCGCTATTGAAGGCGTTCTTCGCCCTCATCGCCGGTCTCTTCTCATAAGAGAGCCCGCAAAAGAAAAAGCCCCGCGTGCGGGGCTTTTTCTTTTGCGTAGGCTAGGCCTTAACCGCGGCGCGCTTTACGCTTGCCGCAAGACGGGACTTCCTGCGAGACGCGGTGTTCTTCTTGATGATGCCGCGCTTCGCTGCCTTATCGATAGCCTTGTATGCTGCCGAGAGCGAAATGCGTGCCTCCTCTGCGTTCGTCGCTGTAAGCTTCTTCACCGTCTTGGTCGCTGCCGTAAGGGAGCGCTTGCGACGAAGGTTGACGACGCGCTTCCGAAGCGAGACGCGGTGGGCCTTTTTAGCCGATTTCGTAATTGCCATGTGAGGCAGATAGTACGCTACAACTTCCGGCTCTGCAAGACAGACTGCCCCTGATAACGAGGCCGTGCCGAGCTTTCATTGCTTAAGTAACAAAATGCTAGGATGTGCGTATGATTCGGCAGATACGCGGCACGGTACTTGATACCGATCTAGCGGGTGCAACCATCGATGTATCCGGCTGGGGTGTCTTTGTGCGCCTACCTGCAGGAACTGCGCTTACCGTCGGGAGCGAAGCGTCTCTCCTAACGTATCTCTCTATCAAGCAGGACGGGGCTGACCTTTACGGCTTCACTTCAAAAGAAGACCTCCGCTTCTTCGAGCTCCTTCTCACTGTTTCAGGTATAGGACCTAAGACGGCGCTTTCTATCCTCTCCCGCGCTTCTCGCGAGTCACTTGAAGGAGCCATCGCAAAACGTGACATCTCATACCTCACGCGTGTTGTCGGTCTTGGCAAAAAAGCGGCAGAGAAAATCGCCGTCGAGCTTTCTGAGAAGATCGAGGTAGGTGACGGTGAACACGGCGGCGAAGACGCAGAAGTCTTTGATACGCTCGTCGCACTTGGCTATACCGAACGCGAAGCGCGAAAGGCACTTGCTGCCGTTCCGATGCATGTAACTGGCCGCGACGCGCGCCTTAAGGCAGCGCTCGGCGGCGCGACGTAGTATGTTCCGCCTTATAAACTTTGTTGTCGGTATCTTAAAGCGCATCCTCCCGCGCAAGCTTATTCGTCCGCTCCTTCCCTTATACCACCGCGGCCTCGCCTTTCTCCTCGCGTTTTCCTACGGCTTCCCAGCTAAAAGACTCACTGTCATTGGTGTCACTGGCACGAAGGGCAAGTCTTCTGTGTGCGACATGCTTTATACCGTGCTCCACCACGCAGGAATTTCTGTTGCGGTGGCAGGCACCATCCGCTTTGCCATAAAGGACGCGTCAGAGCCGAATCTCTACAAGATGACGATGCCTGGGCGGGGCTTCATCCACGACTTCCTTGCACGCGCACGGAAGCAAGGCTGTTCGCATGCTGTAGTCGAAGTCACTAGCGAAAGCGTAAAACAGTATCGTCACCGGTATCTCTACCTAGACGCACTTGTATTCACGAATCTTCAAAAGGAGCATATAGAGTCACATGGTTCATTTGAGAACTATGCGCGCGCTAAGCAACAGATCGGTCTTGAGCTGGCCGGCTCTCCGAAACGCCCCCGCGGCATCATTCCGAATATCGATGATCCGCAAGGAGCGTTCTACTTAAATCTTCCAGTAGAGGAGAAGCTCCCCTTCTCATACGAAGACGCTAAAGACGTGGCGCTTTCTCCGGGCCACGCCGCATTTACGTACGAAGGTGTGCGGTTTGATATCCGGCTGCCGGGCAGCTTCAGTGTCATGAATGCGCTGGCTGTAATTAACGCAGCGCGCTTTGTGGGTGTGCCGCTTACGACTGCTGCTGAGGCACTGGCCAGGCTCGAACGCATCCCCGGCCGTACCGAACGCATCGACGAGGGGCAAGAGTTTCAAGTCGTGGTCGACTACGCACACACGCCCGACTCCCTTTCAGCGCTCTATGCCGCATACCCCGGCAGAAAAGTGTGTGTGCTTGGTAATACGGGTGGCGGACGCGACACATGGAAGCGTCCCGAGATGGGGCGCATCGCTGACGAAGCTTGTGACGAAGTTATTCTCACCAATGAAGACCCGTACGATGAGGACCCGCATTCAGTCGTGCGCGCTATGGCTGATGGCATGAAACGCGAGCCGCACATCATCATGGATCGGCGAGCAGCCATTGCCACTGCCATCACACTTGCACGCCCAGGAGACTCAGTTCTTATCACCGGTAAGGGTACCGATCCTTACATCATGGGCCCGAACGACACCAAGACACCGTGGAGTGATGCTGCGGTAGCTAGAGAGGAGCTGAAAAAGCTTGGTAGTATTAAGGCATGAGTGAAGCTTGGTTCGTCGTCGCAATATTTCTCTTCGCCTTTGTTCTTTGGGTATCAACCGGAGGCCCTTCTCGCCCGATTTCCTTCTCGGGACCATTCATAACACCCATTACCGACGTTGGCGATACACAGGAGGCATACGGCGACATGGGGTCGTGGGGCGTCGACGACTCCTCACCTAACTCGAGCTTCTGGAGTACGCGCACATTTTTCGGACGCTTCGAAGGCACGCTCAATGAAGACAATGATATTGGCGCAGCTCCGCCGGTAGGGAGAGTATTGATCGCCGAAGGCGCAAGTGACCCTACCGAATCGGATGTAACCCGAGAACAGATAACGATTCGCGCCGAGGGAGGAGCTGTAGATATTACTGGCTGGCGTCTTGTAAGCAGCCGGGGCGACGAGGCCGTTATACCCCGTGCCGCTAATGGCATGGCGATCCTGCTCCAGGCGGGCGACGAGGCTGTCGTTACGACCGGTTCTTCTTCCCGAGGCAATGCACGCGATGGTGTCCTGTGGCGTATATTCCTCGGCCAGAGGCGGGAACTCTGGCGCAATAATAGTGATACGATCGAACTCATCGACCGTACCGGTCGCACTGTCGACATTTACAGTTACTAGTTTGTCCGCCCGCCTGGGCTCGAACCAGGGACCGTCTCCTTAAAAGGGAGCTGCTCTACCAACTGAGCTACGGGCGGTAACAACGGTACAATACCAGATTTTTCTTATTTATATACCCGCCGTCTCCCCTTTCCTATCAGCAGGTTTGTGTACTTACGATACTCGCAGCCAATACCCTCCCAATTCTCAGCAGAAAGACACAGCGGTTTTTGATCGTACGTAAGCCTAGTAGAAAAATTGGTTGCTCCAAGAAGCGCGGCAAGTTCTGACGGATCTTTGCCTGAGTCTATTTTCCCAAATGTCGGCAACGCACCCGGTCCTACAGGGAATCGCTTAAAAAGATCGACTCGGTCAGGAAACTGATACGCGACATCAATGAGCACCTCCGTCCAGAGGAAGCGAAGATTGAAACCGAACAACGGCAGTATCTCCTCTATTCCCTCGTACACTGGCTTACCTTTCCATTCCTGTATAAGCCTTGAGACGGCAGGCATTAATGCCGACAAACGCCTAGTAAGAAACAACTCACGTGTTGGTGTTGTGCTTTTGAGAATAACGCTTACGGGAAAAACGTACGGAGTGCCATAGCGTGGACGGGGCACGGTCATGAGTCTTTCGTATACACGTACATTCTCCACTTCATCGAAGGAAAGCAGGCCCGCCACTTCAACGGTCTCCGGCCGAGCCACCATGCGGCAATAGAACATGTTAAGGAGCCAGCACGGAAAGTCGTCGCGTAACGGGTTAAGCAGCGTGTGGAAGGCTATAGTCTGACGATCGAATTCACGAAAGACGTTACAGAAGCGGTAGTTGGCTAATACTTTATCCTTTGTGTATGGCGGTGCTCGTTCTGCCGTCTTTTTCTCCCAAATACTTAGGCGCTCGCGCACAAACCATGAGATGTGTTCGCGAAGGTCTTTCTGGTGAATTACTGTCTCAAGAGGCGCGCCCTCTTCGCGGCAAACTTGGAGCGGCCAATGGCGATACAGGCGCTTGAGGTTGCTCGGCAGTTCCACAGCTATTTAAATGCTATGCTTTCGGCTATACGTACGGCCATGCTATCGATGCTGAAACTTTCACGCTCGGTAATGCAGGCCGTCTTCTGCGGCTCGTCGTAGTTAGCGCACTGGACCTCTTTTACGCTGAATGTGACTACGAAAGCTTCACCCTCACGCTCCGCAAGATAACGATAGTCGGTGTAGACACTTCCTGCAGCACCCTCAGCAGATGTCGTAACACAGTAGCGGTGGTCGTTGACCACCATCTCACGCGTCTCTCCCATCTCAGTCTTCTCAGCTACGCAAATATATTCGTCAGCGCGCGCGACTTTCGGTGGCCAGTCGATCGCCTTCATATAGGTTCCTGGTAACCCTACCGGATGCTGGAACGATACCGTTGCATCCTCATGTAGCGTCCACTCAGGTTCAAACGTGTGTGTGAACGTGCTCGTTTCGGGACGAGATTCAGGGCGAAACTGTAGAAAAAGGGCGATGGCAAGGACGAGGAGTAGAGCGACAATGAGCGGGAGCTGTTTCATGAGCTCAGTATAGCGCTGCTTGCAAAAGTTAAAAAGTAGCGCATAATAGCAAACGGACTTGCGGTTTCGCCGCAGCTGACTTCACCGCTCTACGGAGCTAGCGAAAGGACCTTACGGTGGCCAACGAACGCACCGTCGCATTTGACGCGGCCTCGCTCAACATTGGCGGGCACTATGCTCCGCTCCCTGAATTCGACCGGACCGAGGCTTGGAAGCACGTCTTCGGACAGTGCGCGGATATTGCCATCTGCGGTCTGCAGGAGGCGCGCGTCGAACTTCTCGACATCTTCAAGATGCACGATCATGGGCACTGGCTCGGCGACGTCACCGACATCGGCCTCGCCTGCCCGATCCTCTACGATCGGAAACGGTTCGAAGTCCTGGACGCTCAGTCGACGTGGCTCTCGGAAAAGCAGCGGCAGGGCAGGAGCTTCGACGACCCCGCGCAACGCTCAGTCACTGCGCTTGTTCTCCGAGAACTGGAGACGCAGGAGCGCGTCCTCGTCGGCAACACGCAGCTGGGCTACATGCCTCAGGCCATCCGCAGAAGCATGCCGATGATGCTCGACTTCATGCGTCGGCTCGCGAGCCGGCACAGTGTCGAGCGCCAGATCCTCATGGGCGACTTCAACATGAACGTCGCCCAGCTCTGGCACCCGCGCCGGTGGCGGACCATGCAGGCGATCCGGAACACGTTCGCCTCGCGGTACGCCTACAAGCTTCTCCTGCGGGACGGCTTCGAGGACGCGGCGACGATCGCCACTGCTAACGGCTGGACACGCGGTCGCGGGCGCATGTGGACTTTCAACCACTGGACCGATAGCCCGCCCTTCCCTTGGAGCAACGGCGGCGAGTTCGACCTCGACTACATGCTGTCGAAAGGGCTCCAGGCGATCATGCACACCCGCATCGACATCATGTACGGCGGTAAGCCCGCGTCCGATCATCACGGCATTCGGACGCAGTACCGCATCACCGTGCAGTCGTAGCGAATCTGCGCTCATTCCACCGGCTTGCCGGTGGTTTTTCTTATTTGGAAAGCGAGAGAGCGAAGCGCTCGAGTGCAAGGGAAAGCTCTATGTCTTTCCCGCGCGAGTCTGCTAGAAGCTCTATAAGCTCCCGCGAAAGCTCCCGCGCTTCTTCCTCCGTCCACGCACCTCGTCCCCCTTTCATAAGGTCACGGGCTTTCCAATGCAAGAGCCCGTGCACCATCTCTGGCGCATCTCCCTGTCGATAGGCTTTTATTATTTCTTGCCAAAGTGCTTCGCCGTCCTTCTGTCCGAGGGCACCCACTAGCGCATTATTGAAGCCCCGCTCACGCTTTGCGACCGCGTCTACCTTAAATGTCTTTGCTGCGTGCGCTTCCACTTTCTTTGCGCGTGCTGCCAGCAACTTGGGCGCAAGTACTGCAACGATGTTAGGTGAGGACGCAAGTTCCGGAAGCATATCGAGCACGACGTCCGCTGCCGCCTTCTGCTCGAAAGGATCATCGAGAAGTATGAGTGTTTTGCTGAAAAAAAGCCCCTGCGTTCCAAGTGCGTCGCGCAGTGACGCCTGCGTGACCGCTGCCGGCTCAAGTCTGTAGTAATACGCATCTGGAGCCTTAGCACGGGAGGCTGCAACCCAGGCAAGGGCTTTCGCCCGCACTTTGTTCGTGTCTGAGCCGTGAAAAAGATACAGCATGTTATGTAAGCGGCTTCATGGAACCCCAGTCGAGACCAACCTTGCCCTGCGCAATAATCGGGACGCCGTTGGTATCCTGTCCCTCAAGAACGTCTTCCATAATTTGCTTAATTTTGGGAGCAAGTTCCTCCACTCGCTTCTCCGTAACCTCAAAGACGAGCTCGTCGTGAACCTGAAGAATGAGGTGTGTGTCCTCCAGCGCCTTTTCCTCTTCGCACAGTCCCTTTATACGCACCATTGCCAGCTTGATGATGTCTGCCTGTGTTCCTTGAATGGGCGCGTTGACTGCCATTCGCTCAGCCTGCGCGCGCACATATGGAAGCGGTGATTTCATTCCCTGAAATTCTCGGCGACGTCCGAAAAGCGTTTCGGTAAAACCGAGTCTGCGCGCACCCCCTCTCGTTTCCTCGAGGTATTCAGCAAGACGGTTGAATGTACGGAAATAATCCTCATGGAACTGGTGCGCTTCTGCTGTCGATGTTCCGAGCTGTGATCGAAGCGCGTTCACTCCCATACCGTAGAGAATGCCGAAGTTTATAATCTTCGCGCGACGCCGCATCTCGTGGTCGACTGCATCCGATGAAACGCCGAAGACAGCGGCAGCGACC
>DASVVA010000046.1:0-4877 GCA_036386775.1 Minisyncoccota bacterium | reverse complement strand
AGCTCGCAACAAGGGAGCAGACACTGCCGTAAAATCAAACCTCGCCAATGCCCGCGCAGAGGCTGAGATCTTCTACGACAGCAACTCTAACTCTTACGCGCCTACAGGGGTAACGAATGGTGTCTGCTCGGAATCTGCTGCGAACGGTATCGGCGACAATGTTCGTGCCGCCATGACCGCTACCGGCATTGCGACGACAGTCGCTGTGAACGGGATCTACTGTGGAGCAGCTGCGGACGCTTGGGCAGCATGGGCACCGCTTAAGACCACGGCGACGAACGCATATTGCGTCGACTCTAAGGGTTCGGCGAAAACCCTCACCACGCTTCCTACAGCTGCAATTACGGCCTGCCCGTAATTCTAAAAGGCGGATGTGTAAGCAAAAGGCGCGGCCATGCCGCGCCTTTTGCTATATCTGGCAGGTATACTGGAGCAATGGCACCGCTTCTGTTGATTTTATTTTTCTTTCTCGGCGCCCTTTTCGCGAGCTTTGTGACTGTGATAAGCGAGCGAGTGTATACGGGCCAGTCCTGGAAGACAGGCCGCTCTAAGTGCAACTCTTGCCGTAAAGAGCTTACCGCTCTAGACCTCATACCAGTTTTCTCCTGGCTTGTGCTCCGAGGTCGCTGCCGACACTGCGGCTCGCGTCTTCCCATAACGTATGTGCTTACTGAGGCTGTGCTGGGCACGCTCTTTGCGCTCGCCTTTGGTTCTCTTGGTCTTGAGCCGGCACTCCCCATTATGCTTGCCGCACTCGTTACACTTACCTTCGTAGTCCTTTACGATCTAAGGCATACCGTAGTCCCACTTGCCGGCTCCGTACTCCTTTTCATTTTCTCGTTTTTATTTGCGTTGCTTACTAGTTCGGGTAGCCCGGAGCTAGGCCTTTCATTCTTATCGGCTGGCCTTGTTGCCCTGTTTCTCTTTCTTTTGTACGCGCTCTCACAGGGCCGCGCCATGGGACTTGGAGACGCCCCCGTTGCGCTGTCGCTCGCACTTCTGGTTGGTGGCGGTCAAGCACTCGCCGGACTCCTGTTTTCTTTCTGGATAGGCGCCTTGTTCGGTGTCGCTATATTGTTGCGTCGACCTGGAGGACCTACAATGGGCTTAGAGGTGCCGTTCGTGCCTTTTATGGCCGCCGGCTTTCTCCTCGCGTATTTCACCCAATGGAACCCATTTCCTTTTTTCGCACTTTAACGACGAGGTTTGCTGTGCCTGAACAGGTGCAACGCGGATTCACGCTCGTGGAGATGATCGTTGTGCTGGGGATTATTGTGGGCATCACAGCCATCGTCATGAACGGGCAGTCCACCTATAATCAGTCGCTTATCCTTTCCGATACAGCATACACGGTTGCCTTCTCGGTGCGCCAAGCTCAGTCGCTTGGTCTTTCAAGCCGTGCTGCAGGAGGTATTTCAGACGCAGGTTACGGCGTTCATTTTGACCTTGGTTCCTCCTATACGATTTTTGCTGATACGGCACGCGGCCTTCCGGCACCTGTAAATGCCTGGTGCCCGCTTGGCACCGCCGGTACCCCGGAAGCGAAGCCTGGCAATTGTAGGTATGACAGTGCCGGCGATACTGTCGTTCAGAGTTACAGCTTTAGCCGCGGCTTCCGCATTGTCACGCTCTGCGCCACGAGTGGCGGTTCCCGTTCTTGTAACCATCAAGGGCTGGATGTTGTCTTTATGCGGCCCGAAACACGGGCCATACTTACAGATTCAAACGGGAGTCCTTATAGCTGTGTGGAGGTACACGTTCGGGCCCCTACTGGAAACGCCACGCGCATCGTGCGCGTCTCGCAGCTCGGCGAAGTGTCCGTGGGCGGCGTCGAACATATATGTCCATGATGCCAAGATCAAGCCACTACCGGGGGTATACGCTTGTCGAGCTCATAGTCTCGATCGCGATCTTCTCTGTAGTCATGCTCGTTGCAACTGCGGCTTTCCTTACGATGATCAGTCTTGACCGTCAGGCGCGAGCGACGAACGACGTTGTTACAAACCTCTCGTACGTCACTGACACAATGGCACGTGGTATTCGTACGGGGCAGGCTTATGCATGCAACGGCGCAGGGGACTGCTCCTCGCCAGGAAGCTCGTTCCGCTTTACCGATGCTCAGGAACGAACCGTTACCTACAGCCTCACCACCAACCCAAGGAATTCGAGCTATGGGTCGATCACGCAGTGTATTGAAAGTTCTTGCATGGTGCTTACCGATCCGCGCATAAACGTCGAGAAGCTCGCTTTTTATGTTGCGGGCTCAGCATCCAAGCAAAGTAATGGTGACACCCGACAGCCCACGGTCATATTCACCATCGAGGGCTCAGTCAAACCAGACGCACGATCCGCTCCGGTTGAGTTCATTATAGAGAGTGGTGCGACGCAGCGCGTAATTGATCTATGAGTATGACTACGGACAAGAAACTGGCAGCAGGGAACAATAACCGGGGCTTTACCCTGGTCGAGACACTTGTAGCAATTACCATTCTGGTTATTGCCATCGTGGGGCCTCTTTATGCCATTCATAAATCTGTTACAGCTTCCTATACGGCTCGTGACCATCTGGTCGCTACCGCGCTTGCTCAAGAGGCTGTCGAGTTTGTCCGAAGCGCCCGTGACACTAATTATCTGTCAGAACGCGGATGGCTTACAGGGCTTGAAGACTGTATTGTCGACAGCTCAGGAGACTATGGCTGCGTAATTGATCCTGGAACAGGGAATATCGATCCGTGTGCAAGCGGAACGTCTGGTTGTCCTAAGCTTACGCTTCACCCGACAACGCGTCTTTATACCCAAACACCCGGACTTCCCGAAACTCCTTTCAAGAGAAAGGTAACTATCGAACCGGTAGGTGCAGGCGGTAACGAGATAAAGGTGACGGTTACTGTGTCGTGGTCGACGCTTCGGGTTTCTTATACCTCGAGCGTTACGGAGTACCTGCATAATTGGCTATGATGAAGACACCTCAGCGCGGCTTCACTCTACTTATCGCGATCGTACTCGCCACTGTCGCCCTTGCCGTCGGGCTTGCGCTTGCCGATGTCGCGTACAAACAGGTATTACTTTCTTCAGCCGCACGACAGTCCCAGGCTGCTTTCTATCGCGCCGACTCCGCCCTTGAGTGCGCGCTCTATTACGATCAGAAGTTTGCCGCTTTTAACCCCACAACTAGCACTAGTTTCGATGAGAGCACGATAACCTGTCAGGGAAGGCCTATAAGCGGGTACACCGAAAACCGCCGCTCAGACGGGAGTATGGTTACTACGTTTAACGTAACCGGGGCTTCCTGTGCTAACGGACAGGTCTCTGCCATCATAACGGTCTATAAGGAGACCACCGGCTTTTGTAGTACCTCGGGACAGGTAGGCAAGAACTGCCTATATGCGAGTGGCTTTAATACCTGCTCCTCCACCGACCCAAACCGTTTCGAACGTGAGCTCAAGGCCGTCTACTAAGTAAGGGCTTTGCGGTAGAATGGGCACACAATGGCCGTTTCTAAAGACGTACACGCACGCGCAGCGCAATTACGGGATGCCATCGGCAAGTACCGCACTCTCTATCACGAAAAGGATGAGTCACCCATTTCGCCTGAGGCGCTTGATTCTCTCAAGCGCGAGCTAGCCGAGCTCGAAGCCGCGCACCCTGAGCTTAAGAAGCCGTCGTCACCTACGCAGACCATTGCCGGCGCAACCCTCCCCATCCTCAAGAAGGTGCGGCATCAAGTACCGCAATGGTCGCTTGATGATGCTTTCACGGAAGCCGATCTCTATGCTTGGACGGAACGAGTCGAACGTCTGCTTGAGAAAGCTCTTGGCCGTAAGGTTGCTCCAACCTACGTCTGCGAACTTAAGATAGACGGACTCCATATCGTCCTTACGTATGAAAAGGGCAAGCTTGTTACGGCAGCCACTAGGGGCGACGGTGTGGTTGGTGAAGATGTTACACACAATGTCCGGACCATTAAGTCTGTTCCTGAAACATTAACCAATACCATCGACCTTGTTGTTGAGGGCGAGGTATATCTTGAAAAGGCGGGCTTCGCAGCGCTCAACAAGGCGCGCAAAAAGGCCGGGCTTCCTTTATTTGCAAACCCTAGAAATGCCGCTGCAGGCTCTATTCGCCAGCTGGATCCGGAGATCGCGCGCACTCGGCCCCTGGGCATAGCGCTTTACGACATCGATGCAATGTCGGGTGGTTTGCCCGAAAGCCAGGAAGAGGAACTGGCACTTATTGCTAGACTTGGTCTCCCGGTGAATCCGCGTGAGCGAGTAGCCAAGAATGCTGACGACATTCTTGCCTTTTGGAAGATGTGGCAGAGCAATAAGCGTGAGCGTGAAAATTACCAAATCGACGGCATTGTTGTGAAAGTAAATGAGCGTGCGTATCAGGAAGCACTGGGATATACCGGCAAAGGTCCCCGTTTTTCTATCGCGCTTAAGTTTCCCGCCGAGCAGGTGACCACGGTTATTGAAGACGTTGTGCTTCAGGTGGGTCGTACAGGGAAAATAACGCCCGTAGCACAGCTGCGGCCCGTTGCGGCTGCAGGTACGACTGTAGCTCGTGCCACGCTACACAACGAAGATTTCATAAAAGAAAAGGACATTCGGATCGGCGATACGGTAATCCTTCAAAAGGCGGGCGATATTATTCCCGAGATTGTGCAGGTTTTGCCTGAGTTTCGAACAGGAAAGGAAAAGGTGTGGCGCTTTCCTAAAACCTCGCCACTGTGCGGGGGAGACGGGTCTATTGAGCGCGTGCCCGGTGAAGCCGCGCATCGCTGCAAGACTCGCGGGTCATTTAATGAACTAGTACGGACACTCGCACACTTCACTGGCAAGTCCGCTCTCGACATCGACGGTCTTGGGCCCAAAACC
>DASVVA010000045.1:0-14998 GCA_036386775.1 Minisyncoccota bacterium | reverse complement strand
GTTCTCTCTCCATTCACCATACGGCGAGTCCATCGAGTACCCGGTACCGAACCAATAAATGTTATCCGAGACGTACGGGGAGAATTTAAGAATTAACTGCTTCCCCACCGGGACATTGCTGCCCTCCGGAATGCGCTGCGTTGGGTCCGCGGCGTCATAAATACCGAAGTCATAACCAATGGTGATGTTTGGGTCGCTCAAACCTGCAACGTAGCCTTGAATTTGGCTGTCCGTGTTTGGCGGAGTCATAAACCGGTTCCATGCATACCAGAACGTGTTGTTGATCTGCATAGAGAATGTGTGCCGACCGGCAGCACCCGAACCTTCAGCATTTGAAGCCAGGTTCACCACTTCAACGTCGACGGCAGGCGGCTCCTGCGTCGCTGTAGGAGGCAGAAGCTCAGGGATGTCCTCAGTGGGCACATCCTCGTAGTTGTAGTACCCGCCGCCACCGTCTTGATTAACGGTTTCGTATTCCATGAAGAGTCCTTGGTTGTCGAAACCTAGCGCGTGATGCACCCCTGGGTGCACATAGGCAAAGGCGAGCGTGTTCACCACAGCCGCAGCTGCTATAAGGTGTATTGCATTTTTCGCGCACCAGTTGGGAATCTTTGGCAGTTTCATAAGGAAAGATTACATTGAGGTCGCACCGCGCCTTCTCAGACGCTTGATGCCGTAAAGGGTTGCGCAGGCCAAGACAAGCGCGAGCAAAGAAATAACAAGGTTCGCGATTATGTTGCTGCCGCAGTCACCGCCCTGCGTGCAGCCGTAGCTTGCAGTTACCTCGTCAATAAGCTCGCCGTCCTGGGAAAGGCGTGCCGTGACGGCGTAACGGTCGGCAGCTGGCAGCTCCATTGCTAGCGCGCTCATCTGTCCGGGAGCAGCGCCCTCCCAAACGCGACTCCCTAAGTTCCCCAGAGTACGGATCCAGGACCAGGGATCAAGCGGGCGGGCCGATAACTCAAGGCGCGTGTTTTCAGCTGCACGTGTTCCGGTTGAGTGGATACAGGCGAAAGCTTTCGCTACTCCTGTCGTCGGGTACTCCGATGTGCCCACAAAACCGATACGCGGACGATTATTTTCGAGCTTGTTAAGCACATAACGGAGCTGAAGGATCGACTTAGCGTGCTTATCTGTATCCGACACGAGCTCGCCAAGAAGGAAGTACACCGACTGGCTCGAATCCGTCACGGTATAAGCAACGGTAGTGCTTGCGCCGGGCTGGAGCGAGATTTTCTCTGTCTTCTCAAGGATAAAGTTTTTCTCCTGAACAGCGTCCCAGAAATAAAGCTTCCAGTGAAGTGTGCCTTCGTACGGCAGCGGCGACGTGTTGCTGATTACCGCGGTGACCGGCGTGCCCTCAACGTTAATCGGGGTGCGCGGCGAGAAAATTGCCGCGTGCAGCGGGATGTTGTTCACCACTGTCTTTGTGTTGTCGAAACGTACGGCCCCCAAATTTTCTCCTGCGACGCTGAAGTTGAAGAGACTTCCCACAACATCGTTGGTGAACGTAAGGCCGAACATGTTGAAACGATTTTGTTCAACAACATATGTCGCTACCTGGTAGTCACCCGGCTCAAGATTGGCCGGCACTTTCCACGATGAGGCGATTTGTCTCACCTCACCTGCATTGAGTCTGATGTCGTCAGCAATCACAAACCAGTCGACAATGTCGGGACCAAATGAGTTCTTTTCGAAGTTCTTCTTATAGAAAATCTTGCCGTAGACCGTTAGGTCCTGCATAGGATACGGGTTCTCGTTCGTAATCGAACCCGTAAGATTGAGATTCCCTCCCTGGGCGACACGGATCGTGTCACTGTCGAGAACAACAGGCACGGAACCAAACCGGTAGTAATTAAAGCAGCTCTCTAGTCCTACGTCCTCTTCAGTAGGTTGGCCGACCTGTGGTTCATTGGTCGTCGGAGAGATTTCTTGGGCGAGCGTGAGCACTGGAGCGAACAGTATCGAAAGGGCAAGCGACAATGAAGCGAGTTTGTTCATGTACTTATAGTACCGCTCCGGTCGTGCTTACGCTCAAAGTCGCCACGCTCGCGTGGGGATAAGGGGCTTACTGGCCGTTTAGAGTGTCGATGTCGGCCTGGAAGCGGGCGGCCTTCCCCATCACGCTGTTGGCATATGCCTGACCAGCAACAGCCCAGTTCCCGCCAGCGTAGTACTTGGCTGCAGCCGTGTGCTCAGCTTGATAAGAACCGCCTGAGGCGCCGACATCACTAAGATATAGGCCAGTTGCTACAATTGCATGGAGTGGGTTCCACGGGTCGGAAGCCGACACACCGAGGGAACTCTTAATGCGACCCTCGTACATTGCCCAGGTCGATGGAATGAACTGGGTAGGGCCCATCGCTCCTCCATAACCGCCCGGCAACGGGCACGAGACAGGTGTCGTTGACCAGTCACGGCCCAGCGCGTTCATAATGCGCTCGAATGGCACTGTGTCGCGTGGCACCTTCATGATGCCCGAGAACGGCGTACCTGTATTCTTACCCTTACCGTCACCCGTCTGTAGGTTTGTGACAAGACACTGGCCCACATTGCGGCCCAGATCCGACTCTTGTGAAAGAATCGCGAGTATCATCGCGGGACGAACACCTGAAATACGCGAAGCGACTTTCGCGTGTTCGTATGCGGTACCAAACGGGATGGCTCCCCCGCCTCCTGCGAGGGCAAAGAGTGCGGCGCGGATTTGGGCAGCCGTACGTTGCTGCTCTGCAAGGGCTCCTCGGTAGCGTCCGGTTTCGCTTCTGTTGAGTGCGAGTAAGCGCGCCTTTTCTGCTTCCTGTTCCTTAACACGAGCCTCTTCGACAATTTTAAGATGCTTGAGCTTTTCCTGCTGAGTTCGCTCGGTTTCAAGGCCATCCTTCTCACGTTCGGTTTCGCTTCGAGTTGATGAGAGTTCACGGGAGGACTCCCCTATTGCGCTGTTTAGACTAGCGAAAGAATCTAGGTCACCAAAAAAGTCAGAGACGTCTTCCGTGGAAAGCACAACCTCGACGAGCGAGTAGTCGTCGACGTGTTGAGTTTTGCGAATAATCTGAGCGAGTGCGGCCTTTTGTTCGTCGAGTTTTCCGTTGAGCGTATCGATGGTGCTGGTGTGAAGCGTTATGTTTTCTGAAAGCGCTTCAATTGCAATATCGGTCGCGCGGATCTGGAGCCGCGTCTGGCGAATTTGTTCGTCAAGCACGCTGATATCTCGCTGAATCGAAGCCCCCTCTCCCTGGAGTTTTGTAATCACTCCCGAAGTCTGGCGGATCTGCGCCTCCACTTCATTGAGCTGACGCTGAAGCTCGGCGCGGCGCGCACCAATGTCGTCAGTCTGCGCTGAAGACAGAATCGGTGCGAAAGCAAACATGAAAATAATGGCGACGGAGGCGCCCAAAAGTGCCACATATGGCTGTCGGCGAAGGAACGACATACGATGGGAGTATAGCATGGGGGCGTATTCGGCTTCCCTACTAATGACGATCCCTAAGTCCTCCTCTTTCAGAAAAAGCAAAAGGCCGCAGTATTTTGCGGCCCTGCTTCATGAAGGAAGTTATTCCCCTGCCTGTTCCTCTTCGTCCTTGCCCTTTTTCTCTACCTCGATGGCATCCATGTCCGGCTCGGCTGCAGTTTCTTCCTCAGGTTCAACTTCGACTTCCTGAGCAAGTGCTATCACCTCGTCCTCATCCACAGTTGCGACAACGCCGTTCGGAAGCTTGAGATCCTTTACATGGATCTGGTCGCCCACGGCAGCGAGTGCTGAGATATCAACTTCGATCTCGTGCGGCAGGTCTGCTGCCTCAGCTTCAATCGGGAGCTCGTGCATCACCTTCACAATATTTGCGCCAAGCTTAACCGCCATAGACTCACCTACGAACTCAAGCGGTACAGCAACTTCAACCTTCGCACCCTTTTCGATTGCATAAAGGTCCGCGTGGCGTGGTTCAGTCGTGACCGGATCACGGTACACCTCGTGAATAAGCACCTGCATAGTCTTGCTGAGTCCCTGAAGTTGGATAACGGTCGACTCTCCAGCGTCACGGAGAACTTTCTTAAACTCAGGGAGAGCGATGCTGATGTGTATGGTTTCCTGTTTAGGTCCATAAACAACTGCCGGCATGCGTTCTTCTGCAATTAGGCGCCGGGAAGCCTTGCCAGTTTCCTCGCGCTTCTGGGCGGTAAGCGTAGTAGTCATAATAGGAAGGAGTATGCCCTGCAGTCTCTATAAACGCAAGAGAGGTTACGGATTTAATGAGCAGCCCGGGCTTGTCCACGAGCTTGCTGCAGAGGCAGGCTCTATGTCACTGGTTTTCCCATAGCTGCTCAAGCAAAACACCGTACCCTTACCAGGAAGGACTGCCATTATCGAGTACTGACCAGGAACACTAGAGCTTCCTACGTATACGCCCATATTATTGGTAGCGATGATCGCCTTGCATATCTCTACCATTTTGACCGCGTGGGGCCCGCTGAATGGGGCGTTCTCACATTGCTGCGTTCCATAGGCTGAACCTGCAGGAAATACCCAGCCGACCTGAAGGCGCGAGTAATCTCCCGACTCGTTATGCTCTTGCGCCATTACAGTGGACATTTGCCGCACTTCTGAACGAACAGCTGTGTCCTTGGCACGTGCGCGCGACAGGGACAGCGACGCAAGCACGACGCTCGAAAGCACGCCAATAATGGCGATCACAACTAGTAGTTCTATAAGAGTAAAGCCGCGTCGCATAGTTATCGGGGATACGCAGTCGCGGGGTTGAAGTCCTCGGGCAGCTCCTTCGTGCTGTTGGCTATCATCGCAAAGGAGCCGACGACCGCAATCGCAGAAATCGCAAGCACCACGTACATGAGAAGCTTACGTTTCTCAGCGTCCCTGGGAGTCACCGGGGCTCTAGACCGCGTGTACTCGTTTCCTTCGTCGAATTGTACATCCATGAAATTACGCTCCTCTAAAGCAGCGCTTCGCGCGTCTTCTTTAGACGATCCAGGAACGCTTCGCGCGCGGCGGGAATATTTTCCTCCTTCCCTGCCCAAACGGTCAGTGCTTCGTCTTGAAGTGCGCGCGCATAGCTAAAGGTAAGCGGCCACGGCGTCCCTTTTGCGCGGGCCGCCTGAGTTATTGCGGCGAGGTTGCGGGTTGCCTGGTCTGCCGACTGGCCACCTGAAAGAAAAACAATGCCCGGAACGGTTGCAGGCACCGCCTCCATAAGAGCGCCAAGTGTGTCCTCGGCAACCTCCTCAGGCGAGTCGACACGGCTGCTTTCGCTTCCGGAAAGCGACATTGCGGTTTTTAGGATGACCGCTGAACAGTCGACTGCCTGGTCTTCAAGCGCACCGAAAAGCGCGTGGAGCGTCTGTGTTAGCACCTCACGTGCCCGCAGGCGACTGTGCTTACCTGAGAGGAGCATTTCAGGCTCCAGTATCGGAACCATTCCTGCCTCCTGTACCTGATGTGCGTAGCTTGCCAGTCGTTTTGCGTTTTCGTGGAGTGCCTGTGCCGTCGGCAGCGCCGTGCCCTCGATTGTGATAACTGCACGCCATTTCGTGAATGTTGCACCGTAACGCATCTTGTAAACCAGGAGGCGCTCGTTCAGGCTTAGGAGCCCTTTCGTTATCGACTCCTTTGGACTTTCAGGAAAAGGTTCGAGCCCTTCGTCAACCTTGATGCCGGCGTGGATACCGCGCTTCTGAAGCAGCTCAGGAAAAACGAGGTGATCGATATTTTTTGAAGGTATGTTGTCCTTTGCGTCCTTGTGCTCCAGCGATTCTTTATAGAGAATTACGCCCGACAGATACTCCTCTATGCCGGGAGTGGCAAGAAAAACATCGCGGTAAGCTCGGCGCATCTCTTCGTCAGTGCCAATACCGTAACTTGCAAGCCGCTTGTTCGCCGACTCGGTACTTTCGTCAGCCGCAAGGATTCCCTTCCCGGGCGCCACGAGCGAGCGCGCGATAGCGGTTAGATCAATCATACTGAGAGTATAGTCTATTTAAACGGCTGGTATACTGCGCACTATGCACACCGACTTCTTCGCCATTGGCGACATTGTTACCGAGCCCTTCATTAAGCTGAAGGACGCCGAGGCCCACTGCGATATCGACTCCGCTGCGTGCACGATCTGCATGCGCTTTGGCGACAAAATTCCCTATGAGAGCGCCACTCTTCTTCCCGCAGTCGGCAATGCCGCTAACGCAGCAGTTGCCGCAGCACGTCTCGGGCTTTCGTCGGCACTTCGCGCCTATGTGGGCGACGACCGCTACGGCCCGGAATGTCTGGAAGTTCTTAAAGCTGAGGGAGTCTCCACCGAGTATATGGTCACTGAGCCGGGCAAACAGACGAATTACCACTACGTCTTGTGGTTCGGGAGCGAACGCACGATCCTTGTAAAGCATGAGGAGTTTTCGTACGAAGTACCCGAACTTACCGCGGCACCCAAATGGCTGTACCTCTCATCGCTTGCTGCCAACTCGCTGCCCTACCATCAAGGCATTATCGAACTCCTCGCCAAAATGCCCGAAATTAAGCTCGCCTTTCAGCCCGGAACATTCCAGATGAAACTCGGAGTGGCTGCACTTCGCCCCCTTTATGGGCGTTCTGACGTCTTCTTCTGCAACAAGGAGGAGGCCGCACGTATTCTCGAACTTCCTGACCTGACTGACATTAAGGCTCTCCTTACCTCAGTACACGCGCTTGGTCCAAAGATTGTGTGCATCACCGATGGAACTAATGGTGCCTACGCGTATGACGGCGAACGCCTGCTCCGTATTCCTATGTATCCGGACGCACGAGCTCCTTTTGAAAGGACCGGTGCTGGTGATGCGTTCGCGTCAACTGTGACCTCAGCGCTTGCACTCGGCCGCCCACTAGATGAAGCGCTTCTCTGGGGCCCGATCAACTCGATGTCCGTAGTACAGGAGGTGGGTGCGCAAAAAGGCCTACTTACCCGCGAGATGCTTGAGAGCTATCTTGCTAAAGCACCTGACGACTACCGCGTCACAGAACTCTAAGGCGTTCGCTTGAGCTCCTCCCTAAGAGCGGGCACCTCTCCGGACTGACGTACAGAAGCGTGATAGGGTTCCGCATCAGCGCGTATACCAACATGCACGATTGTAAGCGCCGCAGCAGAGCCTACAAGCGTGATGATCAGTGAGGCTATATAAAAGTTGATGTTCCGTTTAAGCACGGCTTATGAGTGTTCGCACAGTTGCTGCGATCTTACTTGCGGAAAGACCGTAGTGCTCAAGAAGTTCGCTGGGTTCGCCCGACTGCCCGAATTCATCCTGCATACCTATGCGCTTTAGGCGCACTGGATGGTGTTCGGAGAGCGCTTCTGCAACGGCGCCTCCAAAACCTCCGGCCACCTGGTGTTCCTCAACGGTAACAACAAGACCCGTACGCTTTGCGGCGGCGACCGCCGCCTCTATATCCAGAGGCTTTACCGTGGCGAAGTGAAGCACGAGTACGCCAATGCCATCGCTGCTCAGCGCACGTGCTGCAACGAGTGCGTCGTATGAAAGCGCGCCAGTCGCCATAATCGCAACCTTCGGACGTTCGTCCTCCCAAAGGGTAAGGGCTTTTCCGATTGCAAATGGCGTTTCAGGAGTCGTAAATGTAGGCACCGCCGAACGACCGAAGCGCAGGTACACCGGAGTCCCGGTCTTTGCCGCCGCAACGACTGCCTTTCTTCCCTCTTCCGCGTCTCCCGGATTAAGAACGGTCATATTAGGGAGCATGCGCATCATTCCCATGTCTTCGAGCATCTGATGCGTGGCTCCGTCGGGACCAACAGAGACTCCGGCGTGCATGCCGCACACCTTTACCGGCCTATTGTTAAGTGCAACAGTCGTGCGGATCTGCTCATAGTTGCGCCCAGGGCTGAAGGCAGCATATGAAGCGATAAAAGGAATCTTTCCCGCCGCAGCCATGCCAGCGGCAACACCAACCATATTCTGTTCGGCAACACCGATTTCTACGAATCGATCCGGAAACTCCTTCTCAAACCAGTCGGAGCGTGTTGACTCCTTAAGGTCAGCGCAAAGCACAACGACATTCGGATCGGCCTTTCCTGCTTCGACTATACCGGTACCGAAGCCGTCACGTGTCGGCTTCCTTTCTATATTTTTGTCGAAGACGTGGTCGACGAGCTTTGCATGTGAGTTGGTCATGCGTTGTTTTTTCTATATTCACGCTTGATCTGCCAGTAAACCTCCTCAGTCCCTCCGTCTATGCTGTCATCGCGGTCCTTAAACAGTTCAGCCGGATACTTCTTTTGAGCAGCGGCTAGCTTATCGAGTATTGCTTCGCGAGTGTTGATATTCAGAAGCACAGACATCTCAATAGCATAAATAAGCACGTCAGCGAGTTCCTTGCGGACACTGGCGAGCTTCTCAGGGTCTGCCCGGACTTCCTCAAGTGTAGGGTTGCTCCACTGGAAATTTTCGAGCAGTTCGGCAGCTTCGATGGAAATGGACTTAGCAACGTCACCCGGGCGGAGCTTATCCCACTTTCGGTCAACAAGATGCTGGCGGATTTTTGCTTCGAGATCTTCCATATTACGAATATTCACCGGTAACTCGCCCAGAAGCAGTGCGTAGCTGTCGCAAGAACTCCTTGCCCTGGTCCTTTGCTGACACCTTATCTTCAGGGCCCTTGCCTGGAGGGGCGCCGTGCCAGCGGTAGTCGAACTCAATATCCTTAACTCCCTTCCCGGGTATGGTGTGAGCAATGATGACGACAGGCTTTTCGTAAATTGCCTTCGCTTCTTCGACCGCACCAACGAAGGCCCGCATGTCGTGTCCATTTACCTCAAGTACATGCCAGTTAAACGCCTCATACTTTTCGCGAAGCGATTCGAGCGGCATTACGTCTTCAGTCATGCCGTCGATCTGAATGTTGTTACGGTCGATGATAGCGGTCAGATTGTCGAGTCGCTCCTTTCCCGCCCACATAACCGCCTCCCACACGTTTCCTTCGTTCTGTTCGCCGTCGCCCATAGCGACGTACACATTGTTGCGCCTGCCATCCATACGAAACGCATACGCCAGTCCCGCGGCCTGTGAAAGTCCCTCCCCCAGCGGACCGGAAGTAGTCTCGAGCCCTGGCAGGCGTTCGCGTTCAGGGTGGCCCTGCAGTCTAGATCCGAACTTCCGCAGCGTTTGGCACTCCTCCACCGGAAAATACCCGGCGTGCGCCATCGCGGCATATCTCACCGGCACAATATGCCCGTTGCTTAGGAAGAGATAGTCCCGCCCTTCCCACTCAGGGTCTTTGGGGTCATGCGCAAGAATATGAAAATAGAAGGCGGCAAAAATATCAGCCATGCCGAGCGGCCCGGCTGTGTGCCCGCTTCCAGCACTCACAAGCATAGAAAGGATCGTTTCTCTGATTTGCTCAGCCTTTTCTTCAAGCCGTACTACGTCTTCGTCGGTAAGTGCCATCACTAGGAGAATACCACGCGATTGTTACTGATTGATGTAGATGCAGTACGTGCCATTTGTCAGTGGCTGGTAGATATATGGCACACCCGGCCCGCAGGATACGCCCGCGTTTTCTAAAACATAAACAACTGCATAGCCTGATGCAGTAGGCCGGTTAACGCCACGACTGCAGGCCGCTCTGCCCGGGCAGTTGAAATAGACGAAGCCGTCGTAGTCGACAGATGCCAGATTTGTCGGATCAGGATACATAAGTGTCATGTGTTGCGAAAGAGCCGCAGCAACAACTGCAGACTGTGTGAGCGTCCCATGACAGGTTCCATCAGATGGCACGCCAAGGCAGCTGTAGCCTCCTCCCTCCACTTGCGGGTAGTCCCCGCTTTGGCCACGAGCAAGTTCAAGGGAGTTGCGATACTGGTCAAGGAGCTGGATTCGCTGCGAGTTACGCGCTCGCGCGCGCGTGTCACTAATAGAAGCAAGCACGACGCTCGACAGGAGTGAAATAACTGCGACAACTACCAGCAGTTCAATTAGCGTGAAGCCTCGATTCGGTGTGTGCATACAGATCGTGCGTCTGGATAAATCAGAAGTGATTTTAGGTCACCGGTGTACGTACGCGCACCAGGTGTAGGGGTAACTCGCGTCTGGTACAAACTCAGGGAACCCAAAGCCGCAAGATGCCCCCACGCCTTCCTGTATCCATTCGAGAATGTAGGTATCGCTTGGCGCATTCCATCGTGTACAGCTTGAGTAACCCGGGCAAGTCCAGTACAGCAGCCCGCTGTACGGCCGCGCCGGCGGTATGGTGGGAAGCGATGGCAGATACGGCGAGAGCAGGCTGTTCACTGCCGCAGACGAACTTATCAGAATGGTACTGCCGTTGCCGCAAGGACTTGCGTTCTGGCCGAGACAAACAGTTGTCGTCGTTGTCGGATAGGCTCCAGTATTCGTACGGACGAGCTCAAGCGCCCGGCGATACTGTTCGGCAACCTCAACACGCTCCACGTTGCGGGCCTTGGTGCGGGCAACACCCAGACTCGCAAAAGCGACACTGGAAAGAAGGGCTATTATCGCAACCACCACCAAAAGCTCAATGAGTGTGAAGCCGCGTGACTTATGTGTAGAGACCATAGCTATGCGTGAGATCTTCAAGACTCTGAAGTTCCTCCTTCAGGTTGGGGGCCCGCCACAATGCGGAACCGACAACTAGCCTTGACGCGCCTGCACGCAGCAAGCCCGGCGCAGTCTGTTGTGACACTCCACCGTCTATCTGGATAGGTATGTTGGGGTACTTACGGTGAAAAGCCTGGATCTTCGGGAGCACTCGCGAGTCAAACGGTTCGCCCTGTTTACCGATGCGCGCAATGCCCATAAACTGCACGTAGTCGCATCGATCAAGAAAGGGCTCGACAAGCGACATATCGGTCGCGGCGTTTATAGCAATCCCGAGAGAAAGAAGGTTCGGGGTAAAGCCTTTGTCGTGCCCGTAGGTGCGTTGGAAATCGTCAATGATCTGGCTGAGACGCCGTGATGCCTCGGCGTGCACGGTGATACGAACGGCTCCTGCCGCGATCCACATGCCGATGACCTTTTCCGGCTCCTCGACCATAAGATCGACCTCGAACCGAAAAGAGCCGAGCTCTGGAAGCGGGTCGTCGACAGAAAGCCCAGTTCCGGGTGTGTAGGGCCATGAAGCAGGCGTAACGAAGCGGCCGTCGACAATATCGATCTGAACTTCGTCAGTTACGCCGTTAAGGCGCAGAAGTCGCGCGTCGAGGTCTTCACGCGAGGTGGGAAGAATGGCAGGAATGATTGCGCCCATTACTCTTCATTATAGGCCGCCCGTCCTTGCGCTCGCAGACGCCTGGGTACAACTATGTAGCTGGTGGGGCGGCAATTTCAGGAACGAAAGATGGATCAGGGGCAGGCGTGCCGCCAGACGTCGCAATGACAATTGCCGCCACGAAGCAGACGACTGCGATGCCGATGAGAAGTGCTTGCGCCTGAGCACGAGTCCGTACCACCTTGCGTGCCACGAGCTTGTCGGCCCAGTCGCGTCTTTTAACTTGCGATGACGAAGAAGAGGTGAACTGTTCGTTGTCGAATTGTACATCCATAAGCGTTATGTTAGTTGCCGCTGCCGGCGTCGTAGAGTTGATTAGTAAAGGTAGGACACCAGGTACTTATCCCAAACACATACCGGTATGATTTAAGGCCGCAGCGAAGCGGGTGCTGTGTCTCGAATTGCGCGACAAGATCATACTGTGGCGTATACGTATTGCGCCCCACGTTGCCATACACATATGTATAGCACCCGGCCCCCCAGGCGGCACAGGCAGGCGTGTTGAGAGGGTCGCGCGGCAAGGTCGTTATGTATGGAGCCAGCTGTGTAGCGAGCGTGTCCCATGTGGTCGTATAACTGTACGTGTAACCGTTACAGTCATGGCCACAGCTCGAGGCGGGATAGTACCCACGATCATTGTAGTAGAGCTCAAGCGCAGTCTTAATCTGCGCAAGGTCCGCGATCCGGCGCGCATCGCGCGCCTTGGCTCGTGCCTGTCCGAGCGCTCCAAGCACAACGCTCGATAGAAGCGAAATAATGGCAATAACCACGAGGAGCTCTATGAGAGTAAACCCCCGAACGCTCCTCGTTCTGGGGAAACGGTGAGGCCACATAACCTCTAGTATACGTTAGTACTTCCCTAGTCTCCGGACGTGGCGTGGATGGGCTGTGTATTCGGTATTCAGAAAAACACGTACGGCCTCTTCTGCTTCGCTGGCAGACACGAAACGAGCACCGATTGAAAGCACGTTCGCGTCATTGTGCCTGCGCGACAAGCGCACGGCGTCATAGCCGTCTTCAGAAAAACCTCCCTCTCTATCAAGAGCGTCGGTAACTGGCATGGGACCGTAAAAGACGGCTGCGCGAACCCCACTCACTCGATTTGCGCACATGGCCTCGCCCTGACCACTTCCACCAAGCACAACGCCAATAGCGCCCGGAGTCTCTGCTACAGCTTTGGCGAGCGGAGTCACTACGTCAGGATAGTCGTCCTCAGGGTCATACGAGTGTGCACCACAATCCGTGACCTCATATCCAGAAATGCCAAAATGCTCTTTTAGAGCTTCTTTCAGACGGAAGCCTGCGTGATCTGCAGCAATAAATATCTTCATAGGAGCATCCTGAGTTAGTGATAATGAACGGCCGATTAATTATGGGTTTGCCCAGCATCCGGGATCTTGCCATCCGTTTGTCACCGCATCTGTAATGCTCGTACCACCGTTACTTCCCATGCACAAATACCGTGCAGCTCCGGCTCGGGCACTCTCATATGGAAGGTAGACAAGAATTGTGTACTTGTTCGGATCGGCAGTCGAAACCCAGTTGAAATACACGCAGTAGCCGCCGAAACCGCACGTGCTTCCTGCTGATTTCACAAGCGAATTGCAAATATTTTGCGCCTGAGTCGCGTGATTTCCTCCAAAGCCGCTGCACGTCTGCCCTACCGTCCACCATCCGCCACCTTGTCGGATGTTGTTATAGTTATTGTTCTCTGCGTGCTCAAGCTCGAAAATGCTCCGGAGCTGAATCGCCTGCTCTTTTATAGCTGTGTCCGCAGCACGCAGCCGTGCCGATCCAAGTGATGCCATGACCACGGAGGAAAGAAGGCCGATGATCGCAATCACGACCAGAAGTTCAATCAGTGTGAAGCCGCCATTCCTAGTCTTCATGCTATTGACCGCTCTTCGGCATACGCTCAATGAGCTCTTTTCCTTCCGGGGTTTCCCTTACTTCAGGCGTTGCGAGGCTCCATACAACTCCAGTAGCAAGCACCAAAATTACTACCGCACTCAAGAGATAGCGGTTCGCTTGCGCCGCGTCGCGTGCATAGCCAAGAGCCACTAGCCGGGAGGCCATTCCGGCTGAACCCGTTGCCGATATTGTACGCCGCCTAAATGTCTCTTCCTGCAGCTCGACGTCGCTCATGGTTACGTAATCGCCTGGCTGCCGGCCTTGCGCACGTGCTCAACAAGCGTGTGCGTGTACCCCGCCTCGTTGTCGTACCAGGCAAGCACTTTCACAAGGTTGCCGTCAACCACGCGCGTCATGCCGAGATCTGCAATGGAGGCGAACTGTTCGCCAACGATATCGCTTGAGACGAGCTCTTCATCAGTTGCGGCAAAGATTCCCTTCCAGCGAGGATCCTGTGCCGCCCTGCGCAGCATGTCATTCACCTCTTCGGCAGACGTGGCCCGCTTAGACACAAACGTAACGTCGGCAATTGAGCCCGCAGGCACAGGCACCCGAAGCGAAATACCGTCGAACTTACCCTCAAGTGAGGGGTACGCCTTTGTGACTGCGATAGCGGCGCCGGTCGATGTTGGTACGATATTCTGCGCAGCCGCCCTTCCCTCCTTCATGTCCTTCTTTGACGGGCCGTCGACGATGGACTGACTTGCTGTGTATGCGTGAGTAGTGGAAAGAATTGCCTTTTCAATACCGATAGCCTCGTCAAGAATGGCGATAACCGGACTTGCGGCGTTTGTCGTGCAGGAAGCGTTGCTTGTAACAGGACATGTGCTGAGCCTACTTTCATCAAGACCCATTAGGATCGTTGCGCCTGAAGAGGCGTCGCCCTTTGCCGGTGCGGATATGACAACGCGACGTGCGCCAGCTGTAAGGTGTGCCCCGGCTTTTTCGTAGTCGGTAAAGAAACCCGTTGACTCAACAACGACATCAACTCCCATGGCTTTCCATGGGAGTTGTGCGGGTTCCTTTTCCGACAAGAAAGCAACCGGCTCACCATCTATGACAAGCTTGTCCCCCGCCACTTCAACGGAGAACGGCGCCTTGCCGTACACCGTGTCGTATTTAAGAAGATAAGCAAGATTCTCGAGCGAGCCGAGGTCGTTAACAGCGACTAATGTAATGTCTGGGTGATCCCAAGTCTGACGAACGAACGCTCTTCCAATGCGGCCAAAGCCATTAATTGCGACACGAATCATATATTAAGTAGTACTTGAGTTATGACTGCTAGTGTATCACTGCTATGCGGCAGGTTCCGGCTCAGGCGCCGGAGGAGGCTCAGGAACCGCGAGGGGCTCCGGCGCGGGTGCAGGTTCCGGCGCGGGGTCTGGCGCTGGCGCAGGGCCTGGCACAGGAGCAGGTGCTGAACCACCTAACTCCCCTTCTATAGGATCGCTCGGTGGCGTCGAAGGTTCTGCCGGCTCGCTACAATCTCCCGGCCGCACCGTTTCCCTGCCGCCACGTATCGAGAAGCAGTAGGGCTCGCCCGTCTCCTCGTCGTAGAGCGTTATGCCGGTCGGTTTCTCAGGAGTTCCCACTGTGAACGTCTCCGCAACGAGCTCCTTCACGGTAGTGACTCCACTATCAAAGGCCAAGCCGACAGCGGCAAACATGTCCGCGACGTTAATGAGCCCAGACGAGCCTGTCGGCTGAGCCTCAAGCGCAGCGACGCGCGCGTCTATAAGATCAAGCTTCGCCGCCAAGAGTTCGATCTTAGACGAAAGCACTGTAATGCGCGCGAGACTGTAGGTCGCG
>DASVVA010000044.1:0-3251 GCA_036386775.1 Minisyncoccota bacterium | reverse complement strand
ACCCCATACCCAAATGTCATACCAACGAAGGTTGGGCTGAGAAGGCCAACCGCCAGAGCGGCTTGTCTAAGTTCTGCATCAGCAGGGGGCGGAATGGCAGGGACTTCAAGAACACGCACGCGCTCAGCCTGCTCAACGCCCACTTTTTTAGCGATCGCAACTTCAGTCGGACTTAGCGGCACGCCGTCACGAAGAATTAGCGCCTCCTGCTCTTTCGCCCAAGAAATCCCCTTCTGCAGCAGCCGGGCTTTGGCCGTGTCATCCATATACAAGCATTATAGTTCCTTTGCATCTGCATTCCAGATGCGGACCTTCCACGTGTCGTCCTCATGGTCGGCAATCATGAGCGCTGTGTTCTTAAGGCGCATGTGTCGTGTCGCACCAAGGTAGACCTTGCCTGTTACTCCCTCACCGTAGGTGATCACGGTATGCAGCGCGCGCATGAATTCCGCATGGGTAACAACACAAATAGTCGACTCTGTCCGAAGCTCAAGAAGGGTTAGTGCCTGGTGAGCACGTGTAAGAAGATCTTGTGCCGTTTCCTCGTCGGAATGCCTATAGTCAGCTCGTGAACTGTAGAGGACGAGCTGCAACTGGGTCCACAGCCAGTTTGGGTGCACTTTCCGTTTCCGGATCTGTACACCCGGACGCCTTCGCTCGATAAAGAGTGGCGAGTGTTCGACCCGCAGGCCAAGCCCACGACCAATTTCTTCTGCTGTAGAGCGTGCACGTGCAAATGTACTGGCTATTACCGCCTCAAGTGGTATGCGTTGTAAATGGCGGGCCACTTCTTCTGCCTGAAGACGTCCACGCGCAGTCAGCTCAGTTGTTTCGGTCTGTTGGGTGATCAGACTTGCATTGCCCCGGCTTTGGCCGTGACGCACGAAGTAGACCGTTTTCATCGTTTAGACAAACCTCTGCCTGAGCGACTTAAGTATGCCTCCTCCCCGTTTAACAAGGGTCCGCTCCTTACCACGCGCCTTCCTAATCTCGGTCTGTATTTCCTTCAGTGCCTTGTCCGCCGCCTTTTGCGGAGTCTCCGCGAGCTCTGAGGTGTGGAAGCGCGAGCCGTCGGCATCGATGTTAATAACTACCTGCCATACCTCGCCTGACTGATGAGAACCGATAGCCCGCTCAAGTTCAAAAAAAGCGTTAGCTGAATTCGTTTCCGAATCCGTTATGCGGGAAAGTTTGGTAAGTTTTCGCTCGATACGCTCCTGGAGGCGTCCCGAAAGCCCCCCGCTCGAGTTCTTGAATTGTATGTTCATAGGCTACCTCTCAGCCTAGCGAGGGCTCTTTGAAGCGCCGATGAAGGTGATCGATAATGCGTTGTGACTCATACATTTCAACACTTTCCTCTTCATCGATCAGATACGGCACTCGGCACCTTCCCCCTCGGGCCACAAGCTCATCTTCGATACCCGGGTCTGCAATGTTGCGCTTCTGAAACTCGATACCAAGCGATTCGCCTGTTTTAAGAACTCTACCGCAGAAGGGGCATCCGGTACGTACATAGAGGATAAGCATAGAAAGCGCGCTAGCAGATTAATGTAGAGATTGTACCAAGGGCGGGTGTCGATTTCGTGAGGTTGCCGAAACCGCGTGCTCGCCCTAGAATACGAAAGCTCTGGAACGTTTCCAGGGCCGTTCTATATGAACGGCATTCCGCGGTAGCTCAGTGGTAGAGCGGTCGGCTGTTAACCGATTGGTCGTAGGTTCGAATCCTACCCGCGGAGCAGAGTTGAACGAACCGGTACGAAAACTGCCGGTTTCGTCCTATCTGGCTCTCTTTATATAAGTGTGGCATAGTCTTTTAAGCCAGCTCTTTGGCAGAAAGGAGGGCTACGCCCATGATTAGCGCAATGAAAATTGCGGCCGTGCGGCGTGTCCACGCAGCCATCCAGCCCTTTGTGCTCGGCGCGAAGAGGCAGCTCGGCCCCCGTATTCAAGCCGTCGCCGATATCGGTTGCGGGAATGGAATCATGTCCGCTCTCATCATGCAGGACATCCGTCCCGACCGCGCGATGCTCATCGATATCGAAAATCGTCTCGAGGTTCCGATTGGAGGTGCCGTCTGGTTTAAGCAGCTAGATGTGTGCGCCGGAGAATTCGTGACTGATCTTCGCGATCGCGTGCATATGGCGACCTGCCTATTCACGTTCCATGAGTTTGCGGACCCACTGACGGCGGTACGCAATATAGCGGCAATACTTCCGCGGAACGCCGGAGCCCTCATCATCGACCGCTCCGAGGAGGGGTGGTACGGCCTTAGCCATACAATTTGTGGCGAAAGCGCTAGAGTCAGGGAGCATTATGAGCAAGACTTGGCCATGATAGCGCGTACTGGTCTGGGCAAGGATGATGGGATCCGAGAGTTTTGGGAGGACAAAGCTCGCCCCAGCCTGCCGGGCACACTCATTTACGGTAACGTGGGCACAGCTTATACGGTCCTGTACGTAAATAACGAGATCGCGTGACAGCGCCCTCCCGACCCGCCGGCTGGCGGGTTATTTTCTTTTTAGATTTCCGTTCGCCTTTTCCATTTCGGGTAAAACGCGCTCGGATGCATAAGTGCAAGCGCCGTGGTTGCAATAGTAAGGCCAAAGTCCCGCACTCCAATAGCACTAAGACCAATCTCTACAGTAATCATAGCCAGGTGAAGCGCAAGCAATACAGCCATCGGTCGCACAAGAATATTTGCGGCAAGAAGTGCGCCAGCAACTACTTCGAAAAGGCCATTCGCAAGCACAATCATGGCAGGTGGAATTCCCAATAAATTGGACGCCCACTCAGGCACCCAGCTTACCCAGTTAAGTGAGTCAAAAAGCTGCGAAAAACCGAACCATAAAAACATGGCTGCTAGTCCGTAACGAAGCACCAAAAGTCCGATGTCTTGTCTGGTCATATGTTAGTCGTCTCCACCTCTGCCGCGTCCTCGGTTCTGGCCCGAGTCCTCCCCAACCTCACCGGTCGCGGCGGGCACAACCGGTGCAGCAATGGCACCGCCCGCAGTCGCTGATCCGCCTCCAAGGTCTCCGACCTTAAATCCGGCAAGTATGGCCTGCTGCCGGGCCGCACCCCCGTGTTGGGCATTGAAGGTTGCTGACCCATCAGTGCCGCAGAGTATAAGAATGGCCTGCTCTCCGCCTGGGTGCTGCGGTATCCAGCTAGTAAGGTCATAGACGCTTCCATTAATTGCCGACCAGCAGTCGGCGCGTGACCCGTGTCGGGCAACTTCCTCAAGGCTGAGG
>DASVVA010000043.1:0-6961 GCA_036386775.1 Minisyncoccota bacterium | reverse complement strand
CACCGAAAGGTCGTTCTGTACAGCGGCATTGTCGAAGGTTGCTGTACCCGTAAACGTTGGACTGTTAAGAGACGCGCCTCCCCCGCTACTGCTGCTCCCACTGCTGCTGCGGCGGCTTGAGGTAAGTGCCGACTCAATACTCTTACGCACAGACGTTCGCATCCCCTCAAGACGCGACTCAAGCAGCGCCTCCGTAACACCCAAGACGGTGGTTTGCGGATAGTAGTTGCGTATGACAGTTGTACCCCCTAAAAACTCAGTACGCGATACGTTCTGCTGAACAATGGTAGTAGTCGACGAGCCAAGCGCAGGTACGGGGGCGCCCAGGCGATCTTCCGAAGTCGGCGCCGGCAAGAATACAATACGTTCAATATGCACGATCTCAGTTACGGTGCGGGCAGTATCTTTTACAAAGCGCGAAATAGGATCAACTACCAGAGCAACCAGCTCACCGAACCACTGGCTCACATCCGCCCACAAGACGGGAGCAAGACTCACGTTCCCCGTAAGATGTGTCGAGACTGGTTGTTCCGCCTGTACGTATGCTTCGCTCGTATTTTGCGGAAGAGTACGTTCAACTGCTGACGCGAACGCCAGCGCTCCATCTCGTGTTGTCGCAGCCGTGGCGCGCGGAGCGTCCGCAGCAAAATTTCCTAGCGCTGCGCCGAGTGCGAGTGTTGACTGAGTTAATGCTTTCGGAATTTCGGGCGAAAGTTCTGCCCAGGCATAGACACTATTCTCGTACGCCTCACGCGCGGCGTGTGCATACCCGGGTGCACGTGCCCCCTCATCGCGCATGCGCGCGCTGATGGCAAGTGCACTTTCGCCGACACCAACTACCGAGTGCACATAGCTTTCGAACAGCTTCTCGCTACCGCCTACAAACGCCTCTCCAATTCCAACGTACGAGTTCCATGCAACCAGTTCTGCGCGCGCAAGTGCGTCAGCTGGATTCTCTACGACATTTGCAAGTAGGGCCGTACGAGCTGCGGCGACAGCTGTAACCGCCTCCTCGGTTTGATCGATCTCGCGAGCAATACTCGTAGAATCTACGGGCGCAATACTATGTGCGGGAACGTGAATCGAGTTGGGCGTGTTAAGCGCGGCAAGTGCCCTCGGTGTCGCAATTGCAGGACGAACCTGCTCGCGCGGGAGAAACGTTACAGGTCCCGCATAGAAAGCAGGTTGCGGTGCGGCAAAAGCCTCCGCCGCGCGAACAACGCGTTCTCCTGCAAGCGCATACCCGTCCGATACCGAGGCGTAGGCACTACCAGCAACAACAAGAAGTGTGATCAAGAGCGCAAAAGCTGGTCTCTGTGTAACCGATGTAGTTGTAGGGGTAAACGGCGAACGGCGCGGTAACCGCGCCGAAGGTGTGGGCAGGGCTGCCGCGTGCGCGGCAGTTTGGGCTTCTCGGTACTCTCGTTCCCGTGCGGACGACAGGTCTTTCGCGAGTTTTTCACGATGCGCTTCTTGTGCGCGCACAAACGATTCGAGCGAATCGCGTTCAACGTACCAGGTGCGGCCGATGCGTTTGCCGGCGATTTTCTGCGCGCGACAAAGACGCGCCAAGTAATCCGGATTGTAGCCGGACAGCGTAGATGCCTCCCTGGTGGAGATGAGTGTTTCTAGAAGGAGCTCAGTCATGTCGGATAACCGATTTAACTAAATTTTAACCTGCGGTATTGGCATTTCGATAATGCACTTTGGGGATAACAATTTGTAGCTCAGCACTAGTTGAGTAGCTGGAGAAGATCTGGCTGCGGATCTGTTTTTAACCATCCGAACTTCATTCGTAACAGGTGGTTGAGACTGATCACGCCACGATGCGCCTTCATGAAGCTCTGCTCCACCGCTCCGCGAGCGCGACCTCAAAAGCGCGCTCAGCCGGCACGAATGACTCACTAAGGGCCAACCTATGCTCTTGGGCAACATAGATTGAATTTCTGCGCACCACCAAGAGCTATACGTTAGCGACCACTTTTACGCAGACACGAAGCAAGATCGGCGTGCATAAGCACTATGCCCGCCGCGAAAGTCGCAGCGGGCATATGTTTTTTCATGTTCTGGCCTGCTCTCCTCAGCACTTATCGATTCTTGCTTACCCGAGACGATAAACTGTTATTGTAGTTACTTATATATGGTACTCGTTCCACCGAGATACCTTAAAACAACGTTGTCCTCCATGTAAGCATCTGCAAAACCGGAGCCGACAACACCAACTATGAGCACCAGGGCCCCAAGAGCAACCAGAAGCGCCATCGTTACCACATTGGCTCCTTTCCTATCACTGCGCTCGCGCTGCTGCCGGGGAGCAGACTTTGGTCGGACTGGCATGGAAAAAGCTGCCGCCCGCGGCTGATACTGTCTACGGATTGGAACAACATCCGCACTGGGCTCCGGGGCCGGAGTTGCCATTTTGTGCACAGGAATAGCCACAGGCTCCTCATTCCACGATTCCGATTCGTTTTCCTCAGCTATACCCAGTTCGGGCTCCACTTCCTCTGCCTCCTCGACTACAGCTTCCTCATCCTCGTCCTCGTTAGGCGTTTCCTCCTCAATTTCGTCCAACGTTGCTGCCTGCCGCGTATCAAACCACTCCCTCCACGCGTCCTGCATGTCCGCAATCGTGTTGGCAGCAGTTAGGCCGGCAGGGACACTGGGTGCCGTTTCTTCACGCGGAGCCAGCTCTGGAATCCGGGCAGGTTCCTCTGGCGCGTATACAGGCGGCTGCCAGGTAGAAAGCGGGGCGTCGTCTGTTGCCGTCGCGGCGTACTTTAGTACCTCCGGTGTCTCAGATCCAAAGCGATGATCGCGAATACTAGACTCAAGAACATACCAGCTGCGCCCAACCATCTTTGCCTCAACGTACCCCTCACGACACAACTGGCCCACATAGTCCTTCGCATACCCGGTTATTTCAGCGGCCCGCTTCGACGAGATATATGTTTTGTCACCGATAACGAGTTCATCCATCCCGTTAGTATAAGCCTTTCTCGTCTCGAATGACATAGATTATCAACACAACCAGAATTTTGTTCTACTTATGGCAAAAGGCCCTCGACACGACTCGTGTCGAGGGCCTTTTGCAGAACCGGGCTTAACTAGTCCGCCAGCTCTTCGATCAATAGCCCCTTCAGAACGGCTGGATTCCCTGCCCCACGCGTCTTCTTCATAGACTGGCCTAACAGGTACTGTAGAGCCGCCTCCTTTCCAGCTCGATATTCTGTAGCAACTGACTCGTGCTCGCTTACAACTTCCCGGACAGCCGCCCGAAGCGCCTCGACGTCGTTAACCTGTACGAGCTCCAGCTTGCGCGCAACGTCCTTAGGATCACCGCCGTGACTGTAGAGGTGTGCCAGAACGTCCTTAGCTCCGCGAGACGAAAGAGTTCCATCATTCACAAGTCTTACCAAGCGGGCAAAGATTTCAGGCGTTAGTCTTTTTTCGTCGGCGTTCGCAGAAGCAAGACCCGCAAGATCCGATACGAAATAGTTTGCAGCGAGCATAATAAGCGCACTGTCATTCTCGAGCTCACCAAGCACCGCATCAAAAAACTCGGCACGCGCCGCTTCTCCTGCCACGTACACAGCATCTGACTCCTTGATACCGAGCTCTACATAGCGAGAACGGCGCGCCTCCGGGAGCTCAGGCAGCGCGGCGGCAAGCGCCTCGTCACTCCACTCATCGCGTTCGCTTCGCAGCATCTTTGGCAGGTCAGGCTCTGGAAAATAACGGTAGTCCGCACTCCCCTCCTTTGCACGTTGAGAGAAGGTTTCTTGAGTCTCCTCGTTCCAGCCACGAGTTTCTTGTACAAGCACACCTCCCTCTTCGAGTACACGCTGCTGACGCGCAAGCTCAAAAGCGATTGCGCGCTCGACCGATCGAAAGGAGTTAAGGTTCTTAACCTCGACTTTTGTGCCAAGGTCACTTGTCTTTGAAACTGAAATATTTGCTTCGACACGCATCTCCCCTTTTTCGAGGTTGGCCTCTGACACGCCGAGCGTTCGTAAGAGGAGCTGAAGCTCGCGAGCAAACCGTCCCGCTGTCTCTGCGTCGTGTATGTCAGGTTCTGTCACAAGTTCCATTAGCGGCACGCCAGCGCGGTTGAAGTCAGCTAAGCTAGTATTTCCACTTCCCTCATGCGAAGAACGGGCTGTGTCTTCTTCAAGATGGATTCTTGTGATGTGCACTCCGCCAAGCTCCCCTCCGGAGACGAGAGGATAGGCATACTGACTGATCTGATAGCCTTTGGGAATGTCGGGATAGAAGTATGACTTGCGGTCGAACTCACTGTAGTCAGCAAGCTTTCCCCCAATCGCAGCACCAACCCGAAGCACGTGCCCAACAGCAGCCTTATTTGGGGCAGGTAGCGAGCCAGGGTGCGCGAGACATACGGGACAGACATTCACGTTTGGGCGGGTCTCGTCGGGATCATTCCGACAGTCACAGAACATCTTTGTGCGGGTTGCCAGCTCTGCATGAATCTCAAGACCAATTGTGGGGCGATACATGTCTGTAGCTTAGGAGGCGACGGCCGATTCGGCAAGCGGCCGGCGCAGGGCACAACTAGGGAGCTTAGGGTTTTCGTGCTTCGAGCTCCTTCGTTAGGGCATCAGAGAACCGCTTGAGAAGCGCGTCATCGATGACTGAGAGCGAGAGAATCTCCTTCCCTGATACGGCCGAGAGGGTCTGAGTCTTTTCAATAAGCTCGTCGGGAGACAAAAGATCGGTCTTTGAGAGGACCACCAGCTCGGGTTTTTCATCTAATCCACGGCCGAACGACTCAAGCTCTTCGCGTATTGCCCTATAGGCCGCAGCAACATCTTCTTGCTCTGCCGAGACAAGATGAACAATGAGGGCGGTGCGTTCTATGTGCCTTAGGAATTTCGAACCGAGACCTCGTCCGGACGAGGCGCCGGAAATAAGGCCTGGAATATCGGCCAGAAGGTAGCCGTAAAAATCACCTAGGTGTGGATCTAGTGTAGTAAAGGGATATGCGCCCACTTTGGAGCGAGCCCTAGTAAGCGCATTTAATAGGGACGATTTCCCGGCATTCGGAAAGCCAACAAATCCCGCGTCCGCAATCAGCTTTAGGGTCAGCTGAATATCCCCGGATTGTCCCGGTTTTCCGGGTGTGGATTCTGTTGGATTTTGGTTCGTCGCACCCTTGAAGTAATGGTTTCCGAGACCACCACTGCCGCCCCGGAAGATAGTCTGCCGTTCGCCCTCCGCCAATATTTCGATCGTCTCCTTAGTGGTCATGTTTTTTACGAGCGTGCCAACGGGCACCCTTAAGACTGCTGGTTCGCCGTCTTTTCCGTGCCGTTTATTGCCCTCCCCTGGTGCGCCGTCCTCAGCGCGAAATTTCTTAGTATAGCGATAGCTCGCAAGCGCTCCCAAATCTCTGACGCCCTCAATGATAACGTCGCCTCCGCGGCCGCCGTCGCCGCCCGAAGGGCCTCCCTTCTCCTTACCTTTTATATGGAGCCAGCGCACCACGCCGTCGCCTCCGCGACCCGCAGCTCCGTGGACTGTAATTTCGTCGACAAATGCCATGGGAGGAGCATAGCAAATTAGGGGGAAAAGCGAAGCTTTGTCTTCGACAGTGCCGACATGATATGCCATGATGCACACGTTATGAGCCACACTGTTCTTAAGATTGGCGGATCTTCCCTCTCTAGTGCCGAGCGCTTCAAGCAAGCAGCAAAAGTTATCCGACAAGACCCGAAGCGAAATATTGTCGTTGTATCTGCGCCGGGGAAACGTCATCCTGGCGATGAAAAGGTAACCGATCTTCTTCTGTCGATTGCTGAGGCAGGAGGGGCTCCAGAGGCATTACTTAGTGTCACTATCCGTTTTAAAGAACTGCTTCAAGAACTTCAGCTCCTTGAGCTTGAACCTGTCGTGACGGAAACTCTTGAAGAGGCTGGACGCGTGGCTTCGTCTCCTGATGAGATTTCGCTAGCCTTCGCAGCAAGCCGCGGCGAATATCTGAGCGCACGCATACTTGCGGCACTAACTGGCATGTCGTTTGTTGACGCGACCGAACTTATCCGGTTCAAAGAAGATGGCACGTACGACGAGCTCGCGACTCGGCTGCGTTTTGCCGAACGAAGAATCGAGGAGCCAACGATTATTCCTGGCTACTACGGCCTAGACACCCACGGAAGAATTCGAACCTTTGCCCGCGGAGGTTCCGATATTTCAGGGGCTATTGTTGCCGCAATGACCGGTGCAGCCCTCTATGAGAATGGGACTGATGTTTCGGGGGTGTATCGATTCAACCCCCGCATGGTAGATAAACCAGCAAGCATACCCCACATGACGTATCCGCTTATGCGTGAATTCGCCTATCGAGGTGCTGGAGTTTTTCAATGGGATGCGGTGCTGCCTCTTTATAAGGCGAATATTCCAACGCGCATATTTGATATGGGGGCGCCAGATGAGCCCGGGACCATGATCTATCCGGCCAACGACGAGCGTGGCGCCCTAACTGAACCTATACTCGGCGTTGCTGAGCGCACACAATTTGCCGTTTTTTCTCTACATCGTGTAGGACTCAATGCTGACGACACGTTTACTTTGCAAGTACTGCAGGTGCTTCGGGCGTTTGGACTGGGCTACGAGCACATAACGACCGGCATCGATACTCTGAGCATTGCTATCCGCGAAGACGAGCTCGGTGAACGGCGCCCCCAGCTCGCACAGAAGCTTGCCGACACCTGCCGTGCCGACGTCTCATGCAGGTCTGACGTCGCTATTGTTTGTGTCATTGGATCAGACATTGGCCGAGAAACGTTCTTTCTTGGCGCTCTATGGCAGGCACTCGCCGCAGAATCAATTGAGCCTTTATTTTTTGAACTTGGAGCAAGCCGCACTACGCTCATCATCGGCATACAACGGTCTTGTCTTAAGCGAGCACTTACGACTCTTGCTTCTCTCAAGTAAAAACCGCGTA
>DASVVA010000042.1:0-5542 GCA_036386775.1 Minisyncoccota bacterium | reverse complement strand
CACCCGTACGACGATAGACGAGCTCGGGAAGATTGCGGAGCTGACTCGTGCCGCCGGTAAGGATGATGCCGTTATCAATGATGTCGGAGGCAAGTTCTGGAGGCGTCTCCTGGAGCACTTTTCTAATCGCTCCCATCATTTCACGCAGCTCTCTATTGAATGCTGCCACGACCTCGTTCGTACGCAGCTCGACCGTGCGCGGAAGACCTGAGACCAGGTCGCGACCCTTGATCGCCATGACGAGCTCTTCGGTTACTGGTACGGCTGAGCCAATTTGGATCTTCACTTCCTCGGCCGTTTTGTCGCCAATGGCAAGATTGTACTGCTTCTTAACATAGTCGATGATGGCCCGGTCAAGCTTGTTGCCCGCACACTTTACTGAGGTTGAGGAGACGATGCCGCCCAGTGAAATCACCGCAACGTCAATCGTGCCGCCACCGATATCTGACACCATGCGACCCATTGCCTCATGAATCGGGATCCCGGCACCAATTGCAGCAAGGATGGGTTCCTTTACAACGTAAGCATCGGCGGCGCCAGCCTTTGCGGCCGCCTCGATGACTGCACGCTTTTCTGTGCCTGTGACGCCGGCTGGCACGGAGACGAGCACTGTTGGCTTAAACAAGTTAAAGCGCCCGAGCGCCTTTTTCATAAAGTAACGCAGCATTGCCTCGGTAACTCGATAGTCGGCAATTACGCCATCTTTCATGGGCCGATATGCGGTGATCGAGTCAGGAGTGCGGCCCACCATTTTTTTGGCCTCAACACCAATAGCAAGCACCTTATTATTTTCGGTTGATACAGCGACCACGGAAGGCTCATTGAGCACGACGCCCTGGCCCGGCACAAAAACAAGGACATTTGTGGTTCCTAAGTCAATCCCGAGCTTTGGAGAAAAGATTCCCATGACCTGCCCACTATACATCCACTTCCAGCGCGAGCGCAAAATTCAAGGACTAGCCAGGCGCATGGTGGAAAAAATCTAGGCTTAGTGGTATAATTCCCCTGTCAAATCGCAGTGCTGGCTAATTAGAAGCTAGTCGACTCCTCGTTTTCAGCGTTCTGCACTTGATGGTTACAAGACGCAAGAAAACATAGCAATATGCAGCAAGAAGGAACAATTGCCGGTCTTACGGACAAGGGTTTTGGATTCATTAGGATCGAGGGAGAGGCGAAGGACTTGTTCTTCCACTCCAACGAGCTTATCGATGTCCAATTCGACGAACTCCGCGAAGGCGACAAGCTCAAGTTCGAAGTCGTAGACAGCCCCAAGGGCAAGCAGGCTTCGAAGATCACTCGAGCATAATGTAGAAGAAGGAGTAGTGGCGCTAAGCGCGCATACAGCGTATGCTCATCCTAGTGGACTTGAGTACGCCCACCGGTCACTTGTGGCCAGTACCGCTTAACGGCTCGTACACTCCTTCTACCTACAAAAGGTTGTCAGAGAAGTAAATCAACGACGACCTTCACGGATCGCTGGCTTCGGCTGGCGATTTCGCGTTTATAAAGTGGGCCCAAACCCCGCCAGAATCCTAGCTCTTGTCAATAAGGATCGCGTGTGGTATCATACACTCACCTATGAAATTGCCCGATCTTGACCGGCTCCGCTGCGAGCGCCCTCTCACGCTTCCCAAGTTTTTAAATACATACAACGAAGACCTGCCTACAGGCTTCCCTCCCGCAACCGCAGAACTTCTTCGTGAGTTCAAGAAGACACATGAGCCTCTATTCAAGGGGGGCAGTGTGTGGTCGCTCGACCAGCATCGCAAGCGTGTTATGGACTGGCTTCCTCGTAAGTACCGGGAAAGCTACGCGGACTAGATACGCTAAAAGGAGCAGCCCGCTTTAAGCGGGCTGCTCCTTTATTATCCGCTACTTAGCCTCTCGCCTCTGTGCCTCCACGCCGTAGACCGTCATACAACGCTTCTGCAGTTCGTCATACGACTTAAACTCGCCTGCAAGCTGAATCTGGTTTGCCTGCGGTTCAGGTTTCCATAAGTAAAAAAGGCTGTGCTCTTCGGTGAAGTATGGAATGGGGGTCTGATTCATGTTTTCACAGTACCACTTATGATGAACCTCTGCTGGCAGTGGCGCTTGAGTCCTCATTGCTATACTTAACGGAACATAATCCCACAATGCGATGTCAAAAAACACCATTTGCCTTTGGTTCAATAAAGACGCAGAAGCGGCGGCAAACTTTTACGCCGCCACCTTTCCTGACAGTAAAGTAGGTGCGGTTTTTTATGCGCCCACTGACTTTCCGGACGGAAAGAAAGGCGACGTACTAACCGTGCAGTTCAGCGTTTTTGGAATTCCCTGTGTCGGTCTCAACGGCGGCTCTGCGTTTAGTCAAAGCGAGGCATTTTCTTTTCAGATCGCAACGGAAGATCAAGAGGAAACAGACCGGTACTGGAACGCAATCGTTCAAAACGGTGGCAAGGAGAGCGCGTGTGGATGGTGCAAGGACCGCTGGGGAGTATCTTGGCAGATCACGCCACGCACCCTGCTTGAAGCGCTTACAGTTGGCGGCGCCGAGGCTGAGAGAGCCTTTAAGGCGATGATGGACATGAAAAAAATCGACGTAGCCACTATTGACGCGGCACGGCGGGGTTAAAGACCGCAGGTGCTGGACACGCTAGTATGGAGTCATGTATGTGGTCGATGTCATACCATTCGCGCCAGGTGCTCCTGCCGGCTCACTTTCCTATAGAAGTACGCATCCCCTCGCTCTCGGCTCTGTTGTTACAGTCAAGCTCCGTAGGCGAGAGGTTCCTGGTGTGGTTGTGGGCCTTACTTCCGCACTCGAGGCTAAGGCCACTCTTAAGTCGGCTGCTTTTGCCGTAACCGGCACCATAGCGGAACCTCGCGGCTCTATTCCTTCCGGGGTTATGGAGGCGGTTCGTCGTACGGCGGAGTGGCACGCGGCAGCGATCGGTTCCGTGCTCTCCCAACTCCTTTCTCCCTGGATCGCGACCGACGATCTTACATCTCTTCCGAGAGAACCCGGCTCAGGATTTGCAGTTCACGCCATAGAGTGCGCGCTACCAGAACGTAAGACTCATTATCGCGCTCGCATCGATGAGAACGCTTCCCGCGGCCGTGCCACACTTCTGGTATTACCTACGCTCGCTGAGGTTGAATACTGGCGCAAAGCCCTAACCGACCTCTCTCCAGTTGTGCTTACAGGAAATCTTAAAGAGGGTAAGCGCCTGACAGCGCTTCAGGAGGCCCAGAACTCAACTTCGCTTGTAATAGCCACCCCGCATTTTTCTTTCGCACAGATCAGTGCGCTCGACACGGTAATCGTCGAGCGTGTGGGTGCTGGAGGCTTCCGCCTTCCATCGAGACCTTATCTCGACATGCGTATTGCGCTTCTGGAGTTGGCACGCGCCCGTGACTTGCGCGTCATCTACGGCGACCTGCCCCTGCCGCTCGAGTATCGTGCGGGCGCGCGAAAGCTTGCGGCCGAAGGCCGCGTTGAGGTACTCGATGCGCGCGTTGAGCGCGAGGAGGGAGAAGTATGGAGAGCCGTTCCTAAGGCTCTTCTCGAGCGAATACGAACAGAAGTTGAAACAGGCGGGCGCGTGGCCGTGCTTGCTGCTCGTAAAGGCTATGCGCCTGTAGTCATATGCCGTGACTGCGGGCAGGCCCTCAAAGACGCCCGCGGTAAGACATATGCTTTCTTTACCGAGGGCGGTAAACGCATCTTCCGTACCTCTGATGGCGCAAGCGAACTGGCTACAAACACGACCTGCCCTAACTGCAGCAGCTGGAACCTTCTGCCGCTTGGCGTTGGAGTTGAGCGCGTTTTTGAGGAGCTGCGCGAGGCTTTCGCTGATAGTCCGGTTGTGCTGTTTGAGGCAGATACAGTGAAAACGGCAACCGGTGCCAGGCGCAAACTTAGCGATCTTAACGAACTTGGCTCGATTGTCGTGGGAACTGAGGCGATGGTGCCTTGGATTTTGGCGGCTTCGCCTGCCCCGTTATCTCTTGCGGCTGTCGCTTCAGCCGACAGTTTGCTGGCTCTTCCCTTTTGGCGGGCGCGCGAACGCTTTCTTAGGCTCGGCTTTTCTCTGCGTGCGCTTGCACCCACGGCAGTCGTTGCAACCCGGCTTCCAGACGACACAGCAGTAAAAACACTTTCGAATCCCGACGCAGCAGACTTTTTCGAAGAAGAGCTCATGCTGCGCAAGGCGCTGGGCTATCCCCCTTTTGGCACCCTTATTTCGCTTACATGGGAGGGCAGTCAAGCCGCTCTCGACAAAATGCGCTCAGAGGTCGACTCCGCAATCGCAGGATATAGTGCCCGAACCATACCCGATCGCTTTGTACACGGGACACGCTACAGGAGAACCATTGTCCTCACACTTCCTAAGGACACCTGGCCAGACGGCGCTCTGTCTCGCAGTCTTTCAGCGCTTCCTCCTTCGGTACGGGTGTTACTTGACCCCGAGTCGTTTTGGTGATATATTGCTATTAGCGCGACCCGGTCCCCCTGCCGAAGAGTCGCCTAATTGGACAGGTATGGAGCGCGGGGGCAAGCAACCACGCGTTTCAGATCAGGCGGTAAGCCCGCAAGGGTTAGCCGGGCGGGGAGGCGGGCGCATCTGTGCCCGCCTCCCGCTTCCGTTCTTTATGTTTTTAGAGACAGTCCCAGCGCTCGGCACGATTCCCTTCGTGCCCCCGACTGGGTGACCGCCCAACAGGTATCACCAAAGAACCCCGGGCGGTCGGAGAACCGAGGGACCAGGAGCGCTTTTGGCTTCGCGCACACTGTCCCTCGGGCTCCAATATGCCAGCAATTATGCTGGTTTTTCTGTATCCCCACAATTATCCCCACAAAAGGTTTGACAAACATTTGCACCAGGCGTAGGCTGCTCTAACACCTTCGCGTTCTAGTAACTGAAGGTCGCGGGGCTTCCTCCGCAAACGGGGTCTACCCGATTGAATGGGAGCGCAGCGCACTCCGTATATAAGCACCGCTTCGTCAGGGCCAGCACCGCTTATATCAGAGTCGCGCGCCTCCCAAACAACGCTCTTTGTATCTGAATAAGGTTTCTGCATCGGGATCGGATCCGCTGGATCTGTTTACGGTGCGGGAAGCCGCCAAATGAATGTCGCCGCCCGAAAGAGCGCGACAGACAAATGGCGCTTCGGCGGGCTCGTCGGGATGACCTAACGGAAAATCCCAGCCGAGTCGCAGCCGTGCGACGGATGCCGCCAGGAGTTCGCTCCAGGCCATTCGCTCGCAGCGAGACTGAAGACGGCTTGCCGTCTAAGGAAGAGGGCTTCGGTTCTCTTGCGCACCCCAAAAGGTCGCTCTCGCAGTCCGCGACGACTTCAAAGCAGTTTGCTCCCCTGGGAGAAGCAGCTAAGAATCGTCAACGGGGTGGACGGGGAGCTCGCGCTCCTCGTCCAACCCCACCCCTCTCGGATGAGAGGGTTTTTCATTTCAATACATCTAATGTGGTATGGTGCAGCTCATGAGTGATGCCATAGTCCAGAATGGAGATCCCGTACTCCGCCAAATCGCTGCACCCGT
>DASVVA010000041.1:0-9472 GCA_036386775.1 Minisyncoccota bacterium | reverse complement strand
AATCAGTTCGCATACTACCCCGACGATATTTGGAAGTACATGATGCAGTCGCAGTGGGCCAAGATCATCGACGAGTTCCAGATGCAGGCGCGTACAGGCGAAGAGGGCGACATTCTCGGCTCAAGGGTCATTGCTGCTCGTCAGATCTACAACATAATCTTTATGTGCTTTCTCCTTGAGCGAAAATACGTTCCATACGCTAAGTGGCGCACTAAAACGTGGCGGGAACGGCTCGAGAGCGGTAGAAATATGCACGACAAGCTGATGAGGATCCTCGATGAACCTAGCTGGAAGCGTCGACAGCGCATGCTCGCACAGGCCTACCAAGTGCTCGCCAAGATGCACAATGGCCTACACATTATGGAGCCTATGCCGACCGATATCATTGACTACTATGAGCGCGGGTATCCTGTCATCGACGCTTGGAAGATATTCTTCGGGTTCGAGAAAGTCATTAGGAACCCGAAGCTGCGCAACATGAAATATCCGATAGGCTCTGTTGACCAATTTATAGACCATGTGCGGTTCAACCACATGGACTACATGTACCTGGAGCTTAAGGACGTCATCCGCTAACCATGATTCACCACCACATTGCTGACGAAATACGCAGAGAAAAGAAGCGGGATACGTTCCTATACCCTTGGTACGGAAAGTACTCGATTGCGGAGCTTCCTCCTTCAATAATGCTTGCCTTTGGCATGCCGACAACCCGTCCACACTTTCCTTTTTCGATTTCAGATGGAACACCCAAAAAGGTGCTGTTTTTCTTCGTAGACGGGCTTGGATTTGATCACTTCGTTGAACATGAGAAAACCCTGCCGCTCTTTAACCGACTGGCTGAGCGTGGAGAGGTGTACCCCATAACTTCTACCTTCCCTGCCACGACCCCGGCTGCACTCACTACTATTCACACCAACCGAACCCCTCAGGAGCATGGTCTGCCTGAATGGACTTTATACTTTGAGGAGCTCGGCCAGCGTATCGAGTCACTGCCGTTTCGGCCGCACCTGACCCACGAGCGCGAGGCGCTCCTCAATACGGGGGGTAAGCCTGAGATGCTCTACGATGGCCCCACCTTCTATGAAGAACTCGGCGCCGGCGGTGTACGATCCTATACCTTTATTAAGAAAGACTACTCCGGAAGCACATACAATCGCATGACGCAGCGCGGCTCAATTGAGCGTCCGTACGCTTCACCGGGTGAACTTGCCGCAAACATGGCAAAGACGCTCAAGGAGGAAAGCGGTCCGGCGTATCTATTCGCATACTGGGATCGCGTCGACGGCGTTCAGCATGCCTTCGGTCCAGGGAGTCCCGAGCACCGCACAGCACTTGAGGAGTTGTCAGAATTCATACTCACTGACTTTGTGCCGCAGCTTACTCCTGAGAGCGCACGCGACACGATCTTTCTCATTTGTTCAGACCACGGGCAGGCACCTATTGCAGACGAAAACATCATTTACCTTGATGACTACCTATATTTGAAAGGCAGTTACCGTATTAATCCGGCAAAGGAGTCGATTCTCCCAACCGGTTCGCCGCACGACGTCTTCCTCTATATCGAAAAGGACAAACTTGACGAAACATACGAGTACCTTAAAAAAGAACTCGAGGGTCGGGTTGAGGTTCTGTATATGGACGATGCTATTAAGCGAGGCCTCTTTGGGCTCTATGAGCCGTCAGCACGCTTCCGAGCACGTGTCGGTGACCTGCTTCTTCTGCCGCGCGAAGGACTCCACGTGTGGTATCGATACGTTCCGTACTTTGGCATGAAAGGAATGCACGGCGGCCTGTCGGAGCGGGAAATGCTCGTGCCGCTTGCCGTTGCCGAACTTTCCGAGCTTATCCGGTAGGAGTACCATACGAACACGTATGGCCAATGTATATAGCCTTGTCAGTGAGGTTTGGGAAGCGCAGCTTGCTGATATTGCACAGGCCCGCCATTCAGTTCTGTTTGAGCAGTACATCGTTGAGGATCTCTGGGGAAATGGGATCGGTCGCCGCTTCCTGGAAGCGCTTGCGGATAAAGCGCGCGAAGGGGTCGAGGTTTGGTGCATTCTTGATGCGCAGGGTTGTTTTGAGCTTTTTCGCAGTCAGGAACTTCATGACTGGCTTACTGATGCTGGCGTAAAGATCTTCTACTACAAAACGCTTGGCGTCTCTAAGCTCATAAGTCCCGCGCGGCTCTTCCTGCGCGACCATCGAAAACTTCTTCTTATCGATCACGATATTACGTGGATCGGCGGAGTCGTCGTGGGTGAGCGCTTCCGCGACTGGCACGATCTTATGGTCCGGTTTACGGAGCCAGCAATTTCAGATATCGCTAATAAAGAGTTCCGTAATCAGCTTTTACGACTTGCCGACAAAACCGTGCTTCTTGCGCCAATGCAAGTCATTAACGAGAAGTACCATCTTTCGGGAAATGCTCCTGGCTTTGGTAATCGATTCTGCTACGAGGAAATCTGTCACGCCATTATGCTCGCTACCAAGTCGGTAACCCTGGTCACGCCCTATTTCGCACCACCCTGGAAACTTACCCGCGTAATTGAGCGCCGTCTCGCTGAAGGTCTCTCCATCGAGCTTCTGGTGCCGCGTAAAAGTGATGTGTGGCTAGCTGACGCGGCGCGCGAGGGGTACATACACGAACTACTGCAAAAAGGGCTTACCGTCCGCTACTTTGATTCCATGCTCCACGCAAAGGTAGTCATGGTGGATGACGAGTGGATTACCTTTGGGTCAACAAATCTCGATGCCCTTTCACTCAACTTCAATCACGAGCTCAATATCGTTTCCCGGGACCGAGAGCTAATTTCAAAAATAAAGGACGTGGTCGCCGACTGGTGCCACGACCTTACGCCAGTAACCGTTGCTACCTGTGAGTATCACAACATCTCGCCTGTTAGGCGGTTCTTGGGCAAGCTTGCCCGCTACCTAGCTTAGAAAACTAAGCCGTGACTACTAAGCCGGGTGGATCTTCATCATTAGATGACGTCCGGTAAGCGTAAATGCAAGGTATTTACCCACTTCGCTCTTTTGAATGCGATCAACGACGTTTCCGATCGCCGCATTGATAACATTCTGCATGCGTGAGGAAACGTAGACTCCGCTTAGGGGCTCGGTGCGAGTTACGCTGCTGTAGACGCGCTCAGTGGGAGCAAAGAGCGAGTGGAAGCGGCTGCTGCGACTTACGTTTTCAGCAGGACCGAACAAAGACGAGATGAGGCGGTACTCTGCTGAGTCAACAGGGCCTATCTTGATAGCCTCATGATAAGGGCTAAGCTTGAGGTAACCCACCTCTTCGTCTCCATGCCGTTCGTGCATGAGACGGGGTCGTAGGGACATATGGCTCGATGTTGGTGTGCGTGTAATCGTTTGCATATTGCATACACTACGCGACCATATGTGAGATATCTGTGAGGAACCTGTCCGGTATACGAAAATCAACTCCAATGCTCGCTTTAACACATTATAGAAACCGGTTCCTAGATAAAAACTCTGGCGGCATTGGCGAGTTTCTTCGATACCTCCCGTTAAGCCTGGCAACATCGTTCATAGATATCGGCATACTCATCTTTTTGACTGAGGTTCTTGCAGTCCACTATCTGGTATCGGCTGCCATCGGCTTTGTTGTCGGTCAGATATGGGCCTATTTCGTAAGCGTTAAGTGGGTGTTTGCCCGAAGAAAAATACAGCGCCACGCGGCCGGATTTCCGATCTTTCTAATACTTTCAATCACCGGCCTCTTCCTTGTTGAGGTTTTGCTGTGGTTTTGGACTGAAGAGGCCGGTATTTACTACATTTACTCACGCTTGATCGTAAGCGCGGCAGTTTCTTTCCTCCTATTTATTGCACGCAAGTACCTCCTTTTTTCCTAGAACAGACTGAGGGCCAGATTGAGCATTAGGGTTAGCACGATACTGAGAACAATACTCGGCAGTAGTAAGAATTTGAAATGGATTTTTCCTCGTTGCATAGGGTGTCCACTACCTAACTATCTCGAGGTGAAATTTAAAATGAAGTCAGGCTAGTGCGAGCTCAACCTGTTCAATCATCGCGGCTTTCAGAATGTCTGCGATCTTGTATACGGCTATACCATAGCGCCATACATTTTGCTGATGGTCAGGATCGCTTGCTGAACGAGCCTGGTAAAAGAGATAGAGTTCGTCGCCCTTGTACCACGCGCTTGCGTGTCCGTTCTCACCCGACTCCCACTCGCTATTGAGTTCGGTAAGAACTGGACCGATACTCGTATACGGCCCCTTGATGTTGTTTGCAACGGCAAAGAAAACGCGCTGACGCGTGCCTCTCCTCCCTTCCTCTATAAAGCAGGTAGCGTTTAAAATTACGTGGCCACTGGGAAGCCCAATAAGATCCGGGCCCTCTATTCCCCACTCATAGTCTGGGTGTTCGCGACTATTGTGGTGCCAAGCAATTTCCTCGTGAGAGAGAATTCTCTGCGTGCGGCGCCAGGGACCAGCCCATCGAGTTGTGAGGCTCTTGGCGAGGTAGACGTCGGGCTGCGGCACAAATGGGCGCGCCAGGAGCGTAGAGGTGGGCACGCCTGAATATACGAGGTACTTGTTCCCTTGAACGCGCGCGAACTGTGGGTCATAAAGACCAGCCTCATCAAGCCCGTGCGGCTTCACAATCGAGCGCATCTTCGTAAAGATATGCCCGTCGGCCGACACAAGATATTCTATGCCCCCGCCAACATCCATAAAGTCTTCCTGCACGGACATGTGAAAGAGCCTGTCATCTGCATCATAAAAGACCGACGGGGCAGCTACGTGCGGGCCTTCAACCCCGCGAAGTACGACCGGCTTCTGTTCTGTCCATGGGCCGTCGATTGTGGGCGCGGTTGCATGGAGAATCTGCCACTCTTCGATAAGAGAGCTCCCGCCTGAGCCATAGATGTGCCAGGTCTTACCATCAAAGGCGATACAGGGGTCTTTCGTGTCCCTGAAGTGTTTCGGCTCAAACAAAGGTCCGATCTTTCGTATGGGGTGCAGAGCTGGCCCAGGCATGCTTAAGGCACGATTATAACTCACGGATCTAAAATAGAACGTGCATAACTTTAGACGGCGCACAGGTTGCCTTTCTCATGCTCGTGCGTAAGATACGGGAATGAAAAGAACCACCCTCATTGTCGTCTTGATTGCGCTGCTGGTCGCTCTGGGAGCAGCCGCATACGTCACTCTTACCCGTGAGAAGTCCGCGCTCCCTGTTATTGAGGAGCCGGCCAAGCCACAGGCCAATTCGTATGCCTCCCCTGACCATGGCCTCTCCTTCAGCTACTCGCCGGGTTATTTCCTTAGTGAACGCAAAGCTGGCGAGGGCGCCCGCCCGGAACTTTCCGTTGTTTTGGTAGAAGACACGGCCGAGAACCGTGAGGTGCTTGAGGGCCGTTCGAGCGCGCCGCGCGATGGCCCAACGAGCATTACCGTCGAGGTATACCCCAACCCTGACAGACTTGCTGCCGAGGACTGGGTGCGCGCAAGCACTAACTGGACCGTTCGCACCTCTGACGCTGCACCCTTTGGTAGCGGAAGCATCACGGGAGTTAAGTACTCTTGGGACGGCCTCTACGCAGGAAAATCATACGTGGTGACTGAGGGCAGTCACGCGTACGTATTCTCTGTAACCTGGATGGCACAGGAGGACGCAATGCTCGCCGAGTTCGACCGTCTCCTAGAAACCGTCATTATCACACCTGAAGAACTGTAAGAGCCAGGCTCAGCTTGCTGAGCCTGGCTCAGCCACCTATACTGCCCACAGGTGAGGTTGGGCCTCACCAAGCTTGGGAGAGTGTCGGCTGCGGCTTCGGCTGTGTCCTTCCTGCCCTCGGGCAGCTCTTTTACGGGAAACCGGGGAGTGTCCAGTCTGGGTCAAACCAGCTGGCCGCCATCGTCGTTCGGATACCCTCCTGCGACGGTCCCCTCAACTGCTTGCGTGCTTCGAGTGCGCGATGCTGCAACGCGTCAGCAGCTCCTTCGGGAAATATGCTGACCCTTCTTCGCCGGTCGATGCCATTGACGTCGTCGCTTTATGACTGTTCTCGCCATTCTCGGTCGAGGGCTCATCAGGCGGTACGTGCGGCGCGCCGGCGGGCCTCAGTGTCCTGTGACGGAAGCTCTCCCAAGCCAACGAGGCATGTATTTGTCTCAAAATGCGGCCTGCGCTTGCGCGGGCTTTTTTATTTGACTCTGCGACCCTTTCGCTGCACGATGGCGTAAGAGTGTTTTGCAGAAAACGGGAGAACCGCTATGGAAAGCCTGCGAGAAATCGCGCTGGCTTTCGATAGCGAAAGCCCGGCATTCGACCATTACACGGCTATTGTTAATGAAAAAGAGCGCCAGCTCGCTGTGCCGAACCCGGCAATGAAGCAGCTGCATGCTCGGCTGACTGGTCGTCTGCATCTCATCGAGAACCTTGAAGGGATACTGACAAGTTCGTACGGCGCCTTGAACGGCGGCTCGATTGTGACCAACGCAGCCCAGCACGTACGCAACCGCCACTTCTATATGCTGGATCTGCGTGACGCATACCCGAGTACGTCGCTTCCGCTTTTGGCGGATGTGCTTAGGTCGGCTGATCCTGAACTCGGCAGCTATGAAGAGATCCTGTCGTTCCTGCTCCGGTTCTGCAGGGGACGCAACGGCGGTCTTGCCGTCGGTGCCCCAGCCTCGCCGAAGCTGTTCGACTTGTACTGCGCGCATGAGATCGATATCTGGATGCGAGACATCTGCACCGAGTCTACGTACACGCGATACCTGGACGACCTCACGATCTCATCGAAGAAACCGCTCGCCGGGATCATGCGGCGGCGCATTCGCGAAGTAATACAGGCCGCAGGTTTTGCCGAACATCGTAGGAAATCGAGGATCGAAGACCGCATGTACCAGTCTCCGGCAAAGCCGCTCAAGGTTACTGGAGTGGTCATCACGCGACGAGGCTTCTTGCGGCCAGATCCGAAACTTGAGAGCGAGATCCGCTCGTTCTCCGCGCGCAAAAGTTCCGCTCTTGCGCCGGAGGAGCTCGCTCGGCTTCGCGGACTGGCAGGCTACCTAATGCAATTCAAAGAGCCAGAAAAAGAGGCCCGTCCGAAAGGAAGACGTCCGGCAGACGAACCGCAGGAATGGAAGCAGAACCTCATACCTGGTGACTTAAAACGTCTTCAGGCGCTCATTGAGGGACGGTTCCTGAAACCGAAGGCTAAACCCGTCGCTTCTCCCTCCCCTTCGCATCGTTTCAGTCCACAATTCTTGAAGGATCTCCTTAAGGAGGTCCGGATCGAAGACGTGGTGCGAGACTATGTGCCGGGGCTTCGTAAGTGGGGGCGGGAATATCACGCGCGCTGCCCCTTCCACCACGAAAAGACGAGGAGCTTTACGGTATCGCCAGACAAGCGATTCTGTCACTGCTTCGGTTGTGCCTGGCATGGCGACGCGATTGACCTAGTCGAGCAGCTGGGCGGCCTGTCCTTTCCTGACGCCGTGCGGCTGCTCTGTGACAAGTATGCCGTAGACGCCAAACCCTAATCTTCCTGCCTCGGCAGGGAGATTTTTATAATTAGTGCAAGTGACGAGCCCGCCCCCCGTAGGCCGGCTTCTGTTTATATCTGGCAGTCTGAGACGCCATGGGAACTTTTCCTACTTTGGAACCTCGGTCGTAGTCCATGTCCCACAATTTTTACACTCGTACACCTTGCGGGTATAGACAGTCCCGTCCTTTGAGTTGTTGCTTTCATCCTCTCGAAGAACATCTATGGGTTTTGAGCAGTGCGGGCAGTTCATATATTTATTATAACAATATGCTGGCGGTCTGGGACGACGTTGGAACCGATTTAACCGCGAGCGTATTTCTTATCTAGTTTCTTGATTTGTTCATCTCCGTCCTCTAATACTGATTTCAGTACTAGATCGAGCTTCTCTTCGAGCCGCTCATCTCCCTCTTTAGATTGAGGTGAACCGACATGGAACAAGAAAGCCAGCCCGGCCACCTGCCATATGAGCTGGAGGAATTCTGACTGCCAGTTCTCAAGAGTATCTCGAAGGACTTGGATTAAATAACTGCTCATCTGAACCTGTTCACCATGGGCAAGCTGTTCCTCCACAAAGGCGTACCACGCGAAAATCCAGTGCCCAATCAAGCTTCCAAGGAACAAGACTAACGTTACCCAAATATAGCTATATTTAACCCAGATAGATTTGTTCTGCATGCAACAAACTTATGAGTACAGGCATGTTTATTTCATTAAGCTCTACAAGACCTCAATTTTGCTGTCAGTCTGGGACAATGTTGGAACTTTTATTCAAACGCTGTAATTACACTACCAAGACCTACGGGCAGCACTCTTTGGACGGGAACTGAAAGCAATATGTGCAGAAAACCCTCTTGCTCTGGAATCCCCACAGGAGCAACGGCGACATAACGGGTAGTTCCCTTACCATCCCTCATCTTAAGGATCGCTAATTCTCGTGCGGCCTGCATTACAGATTCCATGTTGTAGCTAAGTTCCGTGGCAGGCCCTCCCACCTCCTTATCGCTGTAACGGGCCAAGACTACGCCCTTGTTATCTACGATAGACAACTCCGATCCTGGCGGAAGATCAGCTTCATCTACGACTCGCTTTAACCATTCCAGACTAAGTACAGCAATCCCCACGTAGGCTGATCCGTCTGTGCTGCTCTCAAAAGGATAGGCCCAGTTAATACTTGGCGCGCTGGTAACTCTATTGATCTGATATTCACCGACCGCAAATCTATTACTTTCTAATGCTCGTTTGAAGTACTCTCTATCAGATACATTTCCCTTTATGTGATTAGGGATGCCGCTACATATAATCTGACCAGTTGAATCTGCGATCCCAAAATTTATGTAGCCTTCCTGCTTTGCTAAAAGATCTTCCAGATCTTGATCACAATTCTCCTTATCCAGATGCATATTCGAGATTAAGCCCAGCGTTTGACGTGTGTGCTCAATTAGGCCCGCTTGATGGGCGCGTGCGATTTCACTCACCTCACGCATCTCACCTCCCGAGGTAAATGCCGCCGCAACTTTTTTCGAATCAGATAAAGAAGCCAGAGCTACGCAAATAGCGATGAGGGCCAGGATTAAGCAAAAGAGATCTACTGTTTTGTGTGGGTACCCCTTCATGCTTTGTGAGCATGGCGCTATTACTGCTACTACTTTAAAGCGTCAGCTGTTCTGCATATATAACAAGTTGACTAAAGGCAACATGAAAGGTTGACAGTCTGGGACGATGTTGGAACCAGTCTGACCAGGTGTTGACGGAATCTTTATTAGTGGCAACCTTTGGCCAGGAGGATTGGTCATGAAAGCTGCTTCAATAATTCTGCTCGTTCCCTTCGGCGCCCTGTTCGGATGGGCCGTGGTCGATGGAAGCCTCGCTGGTAGCATTGCCGCTGGCAGTGCTCTGATCGGTGTCTGCTTCCAAGTCGCGGTCGCC
>DASVVA010000040.1:0-12380 GCA_036386775.1 Minisyncoccota bacterium | reverse complement strand
GGTCAGGCCGTAACCCTTACGCTACAGACGCGAAATGCTACCTCTGCGACCGTAAACGGAATGGCTATTCCGGTGAACGGCTCAATCACAGTCAATCCGACCGGTGATACGACCTATGTCGCGACCGTCACAGGTGCACGCAACAGCGTAAACTGTCAGACGAGCGTTCGTCTTGAGGTGCCTGTCACCGTCACACCTGAGTGTATTGCGCTTACCGCCTCACCGCGCGTTATCACAGCACGTGGTCAGGCCGTAACCCTTACGCTACAGACGCGAAATGCTACCTCTGCGACCGTAAACGGAATGGCTATTCCGGTGAATGGCTCAATCACAGTCAATCCGACCGGTGATACGACTTATGTCGCGACAGTAGCCGGAGCACCCGCAAACTCAAACTGTCAGACAAGCGTGACGTTTGTACCTCCGACCGAATCGCGTTGTATTGAGCTTACGGCGAACCGCCGAAGTATTGACCGCGGCGACGAAGTCGTTCTTTCCTGGAGGACACAGAACGCTTCGAGCGTAACCATCAATAACGGAATCGGCGCTGTCTCACCAGTCCGCGAAGGCTCCATCAGGGTTCGTCCTACAAGGGACACGACTTACCAGGCAAGCATTCCTGGCGACGAGTCCAACCCAAACTGTGTTGTCCGCATCGATGTCGATGACGACCGCGATCGTCCTGACCGCGACCGTCGCGACCGCGACCGCGAACGACCTCTGGCTTTCCTCGCCTCGGTGGATCGCCCAGCCGAGCCGCCTCTCGCATCCGTCTATCTCTCTGAGATCCCGTATACCGGTCTTGATCTTGGTCCAGCAGGAACTGCTGTCTACTGGCTCATGCTGATCCTTTGGAGCCTTGCAGCAGCCTACCTCGTTCTCTTCACTCTTGTGCCGTATATGTTCCGCCGCGGTGCAACCGCAGGCGCGGGCAACGACACCAGCGGCCACCTCCCGGGTTGGGGCCCGTCTGCATCCGTTCCTACACCTGCAGTCGTGCACCAGGCAGCGCATGCCGCAGTGGTTGCAAGTACACTTGCGCCTCAGCGTCCCGCAATGACTATCCCTGCACCGGTTGCGCCTGTCGCACCAAAGGCATCTGTTCACTCGCCACACGCAGGATTTAGCTCCTTCGGTGACAAGGGTTCGCTCACGATTGACGACATCGTAAAGGGTCTGTCTCGTGAATCAGGCATGGTCTTCACGCAGCCCAACGAACCTGAGGCTTCACCTGCACGAGTAAACGTAGAGCCCATCCGTTCGGCAGCGCCCGAGCAGGCAAACGAAATCCACTACGCTGACGATGTCATTGACTTCCTTGAGGGACTCCTCGAAGGAGATCGTGATCGCGTCTTCGGTATGGTCCGTAACATCAGCAAGCAGGGAGGCGACTCGCAGCACTTCGTCTCGCAGGCCGTATGCGCCCTTGATGACGCATACCGCGCCCGCGTGGAAGGCACCGATTGCCATCCCGAGGTTGCTCGAGTGACGTCTGACTGCCACACATCCTTCCTTGAGCGTCTTGTGACTTCACTTGCTACGGCAGTGGACTCGAGCTACTCGGCAGGCATGACAAACACTAAGCTTGCTCTCACACGCGCCCTTGCGGTCGTGAACGGGTAAGTAGCAGTTAGCTAACGCAAAACCGCCGCACTTAGTGCGGCGGTTTTGCGTTAGTGGCCCGGCTTACTTACGCTCAAGTATTTCCTTAGCAATGCGCTTCGTGAAGTCACTCGCCTTCATTGCGCCAAGCTTACCCAAGTCGCGGCTCTCAACCGAAAGTGTGCCGTCGCTTCGCTCTGTGTCGCCTACGACGAGCAGGTAAGGGATTTTGTCTTGCTTAGCGTTACGGATTTTCTTGCCGAGCGACTCAGACGACCCGTCCACGTCAACACGCACACTTGCTGCAAGCATGAGCGCTTCGATTTCCTTGGCATAGTCGTTGTGCTTATCTGATACCGGGAGCAGGCGTGCTTGGACAGGCGAGAGCCATACCGGGAAGGCTCCGCCATAGTGCTCAATAAGGATGCCCAGGAAACGATCGGGGGACCCCACAAGCGCCCGATGAATCATCACGGGGGTCTGCTTACTCCCGTCTTCTGCGGTGTACTCAAGGGCAAAGCGTGATGGCTGGGCAAAGTCGAGCTGAATGGTCGAGATCTGCCACTCACGCCCGAGTGCATCGACAGCCATGATGTCGATTTTAGGGCCGTAGAACGCAGCCTCCCCCTCAGCTTCTTTGAAATCTATGCCCTTTTGCATTAGGAGCGAGCGGAGGATGTTCTGCGAGCTCTCCCAAGTCGTGTCCTCGCCGAGATATTTTCCAGTGTTGTTGGGGTCGCGGAGTGATAGGCGCATCCAGTAGTCAATGCGGTAGACCGAAAGAGCACGCTGAATCGCCGCAAGAATATTACTTACCTCTTCTTCGATCTGGTCTTCGCGGCAGAAGATGTGACCGTCATCCTGTGCAAATGCGCGCAGGCGAGTTAGTCCTGACAGCTCGCCCGGGCGCTCGTCGCGGTAGAGGACTGCGAAGTCCGCGTAGCGTAGCGGTAGGTCACGATAGGAACGTGGTCGAGACGCGTAGATCTGCGTGTGCTGCGGGCAGTTCATGGGTTTCAGAAACATCTCGTCCTTTACATACTGCGAAGAGACGGTGAGCATATCTTCCTTGTACTGGTCGTAGTGACCAGAGGTTTTGAAAAGCTCTGCCTTCGCGACGTTTGGAGTGTGTACTTCTCCAAATCCGAGATCGCGGTTTAGTTCCCGTGAGTAATTCACGATTTCTGAGCGGACAATGTTGCCTCGGGGAGTGAAGAGGGGCATTCCGGAACCTACCATTTCCGAAAAGACGAAAAGGTCTAGTTCCCGCCCAAGCTTGCGATGGTCGCGTTTCTTAGCTTCTTCCTGCTGCACTCGAAACGCTTCCAGCTCCTCCTTCGTATGGAAGGCGAGCCCATAAATTCGTGTCAGCATTTGATTCTTTTCGTCACCGCGCCAGTAGGCTCCTGCGATGCGTTCAAGCGCGAAAGAGTCGGAAGCGATGTCACTGGCAGGATTGTCGCTGTGCCCGCCGCGACATAGGTCCCAGTACTCGCCGGACTTGTAAAACGTCAGAGTCTGGCCTTCTCCTGCGAACTCGTCGATGAGTTCGTGCTTGTATGGATTATTCGGATATTCGTCCTTTGCTTGCTCGGGAGAAAGCTCAAAGCGTTCAAAAGAAGTCCATGTTGGTAGGATTTTGCGCATCTCTTCCTCAAGAAGTGGGAGGTCCTTCTCAGAGATGGGGGTGGTGGGGAACTCGAAGTCAAAGTAAAAACCCGTATCGATAGCTGGCCCTATTGTGCGTTTGGCGTCCGGGCGGAGCTTAATCACCGCGGCGGCAAGTAGGTGTGCAAGCGTATGGCGCTTGTATTCGAGTTCTTGGTTCATAAGGATTAAGTATAGCCGTTAAAAAGTAATACCCCCGCTCGGGCGGGGGTTCGTGTGTGACCAAGGACCACCGCCAGAGGCGCTAAGGTGTGGTGGTCGTGGTTGTCACGAAAGCCATGGAGAAAGTATATGCCTCAGCTGCACGGTGTCAAAGAGCAAACGGTTACGCTCGCGCTTTCTTAAAGTGCCTTTAGGTTTTCGATAGCGAGCGTCGTTTCGCCATTCCTGATCGAGACGGAACCTTTCACCAGAACGCAACGACCGACATTAACGGTCGTCGGATGCTCCTTGTATAGGCGAGGAAAGATAACAGCTTCTATTGAGCCTGTCTTATCCTCAAAGCGAACAAAGGCCATCTTCTCACCGCCTTTTGTGAGGTGCGTCTTCACTTCGGCGATTAGTACTGGAAGGATTATCGGGAGCCCTGCTTGCGGGTCTGCAAGAACTTTCGCAATGGAGGTCGTTGCTTTCGCGCAGGTGGCCTCGTGATCGTCAAGCGGATGTCCTGACACGTAGATGCCGAGCAACTCCTTTTCCCACTCAAGCTTTACTGAACGGCGTGTGGGCTCTGCTGAAGGATTAGGAGCTGGGAGGTGTAGGGTAGGGGCAAGTGCCATACCGCCGAAGAGGGAGTCTTGGGGTGCCTCCTGGGTTGCATCGCGGTGAAAGACGAGCAGGGTCTCGATGTTATCGAGCAGGTAGGTGCGATCGCCAAATCGATCGAGCGCACCGCCCTTAATGAGGGATTCGAGTGCCTTACGGTTGAGGCTTTTGGCAGCAACACGCGCAAGGAAATCAGAAAGTGTGGCAAAGGGACCGTTCGCAAGTCGTTCTTCAAGAATAGCCACGGCCACACCCTCACCGAAGTTCTTTATTGATGTGAGCCCGAAGCGAATGGCGCCCGCAGCATTTCCTTCGCCCGGGACCACAGTAAAGTCCGTGCCGCTTTCGTTCACGTCAGGCGGAAGTACGGGAATAGAAAGACGCTCACACTCATCGACGAAGGTAGAGATGGATTCAGTATCACCAGCGTCGGCCGTAAGTACAGCGGCCATGTATTCGACCGGATAGTTAGCTTTCATGTACGACGTTTGATAGGCAACCTTGCCGTAACATGCCGCGTGCGCCTTATTGAAACCGTAAGCGGCGAATGGTTCGATCAGCTTCCAGAGTCTCTCGCCTTTGGCGGGGGAGAGTTTGCCGAACTCCTCAAAACCCTTCAGGAGCTTTTCCTTCTGCTTGGCCATTTCCGCAGGAATCTTTTTACCCATTGCCTTACGGAGCATGTCGGCTTCTAGCCACGAGTAGCCACCAAGCCTAATTGCAGTCAGAAGAACGTCGTCTTGGTATACCAAAAGTCCGTAAGAAGTATCGAGATACTCCTCCATGCGGGGGTCGAGATAAGATATGAGCGCTGGATTATGCTTGCGTTCGACGTACGCAGGAATCGTTTCCATGGGGCCCGGGCGGTAAAGTGCAACCATGGCGTTGATGTCGTGGATGGTCGTGGGCTTAAGTTCTTTTAGGTAGCGCGTCATGCCCGCACCGTTCAACTGGAACGTTCCTTCTGTTTCGCCGCGCGCAAGCATGGCGAATGTTCGCCCGTCATCAAGCGGAATATTTTCGATATCGATATCGATACCGCGTGTCTTTTTCACGCGGGCAACTGCATCAGCAAGAATAGAAAGATTCTTTATGCCCAAGAAGTCGAACTTGAGGAGCCCGGCGTCCTCAATGGCGTGCATATCGTACTGAGTGATGAGTTTGCCGGTCTTGGGGTCGACCTGCACCGCCGTCCACTCAGTGATAGGGGTTGGGGCAATAACCGTACCCGCAGCATGTACTCCTGTATGCCGTGCGTTGCCCTCAATTCGGCGTGCCAAATCGATTACCTCGCGTGCGTCCTCGTCCTCGTCGTAAATGCTCTTTAAGTCAGGCTCAAGCTCAAGTGCACGGTCAATCGTCATGGGGAAGCCCTGCGAGCCTATAGGAATCAACTTTGCTATGCGGTCTCCGGTGCCGTACGAGTGCCCAAGGGCCCGCGCAACGTCGCGCACGGCAGCTCGCGCCATCATGGTGCCGAAGGTACCGATCTGTGCCACCTTGTCCTCGCCGTACTTCTGCTTGGCGTACGCAATCATCTCGTCACGCCGGTTATCGGCGTAGTCCATATCGATATCCGGTGCCGAGGGACGCTCCGGGTTAAGGAAGCGCTCGAACGGCAGCTTGTACTCAAGCGGATTCACATTCGTGATTCCGGCAAGGTAGGTTACGAGCGAACCAGCGACCGAGCCACGAATGGTTGTGAGGATGCCCTGCTGTTTCGCGTGGTTGAGAAGATCGGCCACAACGAGGAAGTACGGCGCGAATCCTTTGTCGTGGATCACCTTAAGCTCGTACTCCATTCGCTCGATAACTTCTGGAGTTTCAGACAGCCCACGCTCTTGTATGCCCGCACGGGTCTTAGCACGGAGCTCCTCGTCGTAGTCGGCAAAGCCCGGAGATACAGGCAGGGCGGGGAATACCCATTTCCCGAGGTCAAAGGAGACGTTGCAGCGTTCCGCAATGCGCCCGCTTTCTGTAACAGCTTCCGGAACGTGTGCGAACCACTTCTCCATGTCCTTTTCCGAAACGAAGGAGAAATCCTCGTCCTCGTTACTTGCCGAGCCCCCCGTGCCTGAGCGTCCGTGTTGAATGCGTCTCATGACTTCAGTCGCTTCGCGGTCGTCAGGCTTCAAGTAGTACACGTCATGTTGCGCGACTATAGGCACGCCCGCATCCGAGCCCAGCTCGACGATTTTCAACATGCGTTCATTGTGGCCGTTTACCTTCGGATGGTGAGATATCTCAAGATACAGATTCCCGTCCGGAAGAATGCTTTTATATTCGGCAAGTGCGGCTGCTGCACCATTCGGATCACCCGCGGCAAGCAGCCGGTTCACGTCTCCGGCGAATGAGGGGATGAGGGCGATGACGCCCTCTGAAAGTTCGCGGAGAATGTCGCGATCGATTCGGGGCTTGTCGAAAAAACCCTCGACGTGTCCGGCAGAGACGAGCTTGAGTAGATTTTTGTAGCCTTGATTGTTCTCTGCAAGCAATACGATGCGAGTGCGCTTGGCGTCCTGTATTGGGTCTTTATCGTGTCTGGTGCGGGGGGCCATATAGGCGTCGACACCAATGACGGGTTTAATTTCTTTCTTGTTCGCCGCCTTATAGAACTCAATAACACCGTGGAGATTGCCGGCATCTGTGAGTCCGACAGCGGGCATCCCTGCCTCTGCCGCAGCGGCAACAAGTTCGGGTACCTTTGGCAGCGCCTCAAGGAAGCTGTAGTGGCTGTGGGTATGGAGGTGAACAAAGCGGGACATCGTAGCTATAGGATACCAAAGTGAGTATCCCCAGGATGTCCTGTTATCATTCCTCCATGAGATTGGTCCTTGGCGTAGACGAAGCGGGGCGTGGACCACTGGCCGGCCCTGTGGCGGTTGGCACTGTTTCTGCCCCAGAGAACTTTGACTTCGCGGCAGTGTTTAAGGGTCTCAACGACTCAAAACAGCTTACAGAAAAGACGCGAGAGCGACTCTTTTCAATACTCGAAAAGCCAGACTGTGGTGTGCGGTATCACGTTGAGCTAATAAGCAATCGTGTTATCGATGCGCAGGGCATCACATTCGCTGTACGTCGTGGCGTTTTCCGCGGCGTCCGGAAGCTCATGCCTACACCCACTGAGGGCAAGGTTTGGCTTGATGGGCTTTTGAAAGCGCCGAAAGCATATGAGCAAGAAACTGTTGTACACGGCGACTCTCTCGTACCAGCGATCATGCTTGCCTCAGTGGCAGCAAAGGTTGTACGCGACCGATACATGACAAAGCTTGCCAAGCGCTATCCTCAGTATGGTTTTGAGCGACACAAAGGCTATGGCACAGATCTCCACTACCAGTCGCTCCGTAAGCACGGTACGTGTGCACTTCATCGGCAGACTTACATTCATCTTGACAATGTGGCTGAACAAGCGCATATTATGGGCTGAATCAGATCGTTGGAGGTGGTGAGTGGCCAGTAGATTAAATAGGCTTTCTAAAGGGGAGAAGGGCAATTCTGAGGAGGAAAAACCGAAAAAAAGGAAAAGGGGAGAGGATTCTCCGCTCCCAAATCCGGACGTTCCTTGCGCGGGCTGCTCCTCCAGTCGAAAGCCTGATGGCTTGGAACAACTTGCGGTTTCGCCGATCTCGCAAGGGTTTTGTCTTTCGCGGGGCCTTTACGGCAAATCGACGCTCGTGAGCTTGGAAGAGGCCAGCGCCTGTCCTGGCCGAGAAAGACTTGAGGAGGAGCTCGCTCGGCAGAGCCAGAGGGAACACGCGTCGCCCGACCCAAGTGGTTGAGGCGGCGATTTTGTTTTATTACGAACAAGGGCGCAAATCTTCCTATTTTTAAGGCCCTGTGGTAGGGTGGTCCTCATGTCAGTACGAATGCGCCATACCAGTTCGCATACCAAAAACCGCCGCAGCCATCATGCGCTTAAGGGCACAACCATTCTCAAGGACGAAGAGAAGGGGACAATGCGCCTGCCACACCGCATGGACGAAGCTACGGGCACTTACCGCGGCAAGCAGGTCATTCCCGCATCGACCCTCAAGCGACGCGAGGCACGCGCTGAACGTCTTTCGAAGCGCGTAGAACAGAAGCCCGAACTTGAGAATGTTCCTGCTCGCAGCGAAGTGATCCACAGCGAGAAAGAAGAAAAGAAGGAGGGAATGCTCGGCCGCTTTACCAAAGGTCGCGCCAACTCTCGATCGGGCACAGGCAGCTAGTATTAACTCGTTTGATACAACAAAGAGCCCAGCTTGTGCTGGGCTCTTTGTGTGCTTCCGCCCGAAAGAGGGTTGTTGAATCTTCCGTAGCGGCGTAATCCACGAACAGAATAGTTGCGCGAATTCGTTCGCTCATCTACTCTGTACCTACAAGCTCTTTCCATATGGCCAATCGCCACCTTGCCCGTTCAGTCGTGCTGCAGACACTCTTCGAGTGGGATACCACCCATGCTGATGACTCGGCAGTGGGGGAAATCCTCGCACGTAACGTCGAAGAATTCGGTGGTGAGGAAACGGACCGGTCATTCATGGAAAATCTCCTAGCAGGTGTAATCGCCAAGCGCGCCGACCTCGATTTGGTAATAGAGAAGGCCGCGCCCGACTGGCCTATAGATAAAATTGCTCCAGTAGATCGCAACATCCTGCGCATCGGCCTTTTCGAACTTTTGTTTGCCGATCGTGCGCAGGTGCCTGCCAAGGTCGCCATTAATGAGGCGATAGAACTTGCCAAGGTGTTTGGCGGTGACTCCTCAGGTCGTTTCGTAAACGGCGTTCTTGGGGCCGTTTACAAGGAGATGGGCGAACCCGGCAAAGACGAGAAAGGAAGAAAGGATCGCGTGCGTCGTGAAGATCTGCCGCTTGAAAAGCTTGGCGGCGCCATCGTGTATGCCGAGCACGAAGGCCAGTACTATCTCGCACTCGTTCACGATGTATTCGGCCGGTGGACCCTGTCGAAGGGACACATTGAGCAGGACCCGAGTCCAGAGGAAGGCGTGGTACGTGTCGTGCGCGATGAGCTTGGACTTACGGGAATTGTCGAAGAAATGGTTGGTGAGAACGAGTATGTTGCCTCGCACCCCGAAAAAGGGAAGGTCCGCAAGCACGTGTGGTTTTTCCTCGTACACTCCGAGTTCGAAACACTGACTCTCAAAAAGAGTGGAGGACTCGATGACGCAAAGTGGTTCCGTCTCCCGGACATCCTTGATCTGAACTTCTACGATGACATGTTGCCTATCGTGACAGCCGCGGTGCAGAAACTTCTAGACAAAGCTCGCGCCAAGGTCGCTTAATGTACCAGTCTTGCCCAAACTGGGGCAAAAGAGTATATACCCACTATGACTGATATTGCGCGGCACGCCGCCGCTCTAAATCTCACATTTCAGAACCTCGATCTGCTGGAGGAGGCTTTAACGCACCGCTCGTATTTGAACGAGCACAAGGAAGCGCGGACTCACAATGAGCGCCTTGAGTTTTTGGGTGACGCCGTGCTCGAGCTGGCTGTGACCCGTTTTCTATTCGACCGCTTTCCGGATAGGCCTGAAGGCGATCTCACCGCGTACCGCGCGGCTCTGGTAAACACCTACTCGCTTGCAGAAACAGCTGAGAAACTTGGTCTAAACGACATGCTTTTTCTCTCAAAAGGCGAGAGCAGGGACACGGGTCGAGCGCGACAAATTATCCTCGCCAATGCATTTGAAGCTCTTCTTGGCGCACTTTATATGGATGGGGGATACGAGACCGCAGAGCGTTTCATTGCTGAACACCTTTACTCAAAAATAGATGCTGTTCTCAAGGAACGCAGCTGGCAGGACGCGAAGAGCCGCTTCCAGGAGATTGCGCAGGAGCGCCGCAGTATTACTCCCCAGTACAAAACTCTAAATGAGATTGGCCCCGACCACGACAAGCGCTTTACTGTGGGAGTGTTTTTGAGTGAAGATAAGATTGCAGAGGGCGAAGGAAAGTCCAAGCAAGAGGCAGAGCAGGAGGCCGCAAAGGCAGCTCTAGACGTTTTTTCGTAATAAAAAATCGACGCAGGTTGCGGCGTCGATCGTGGAAGCGTTACGCAGGCTCGTAAGCCCAAGTGCTTGACCCAAGCACCGTGACGAGCCGCGTCCCGAGACCTTCCGGAAGGATGCTGAAGCGTGTCGCGCGCTCTGGCGCCAACCCCGAAAGTTTCATATAGATCTCCGGACGCTGCCGAAGGGCCGCAAGGTCGATCTGAGGAATGTAGCGGATGAAATGCCTGGCCTGGCGAGCCCGTTTCAAGGATGCCAATACGGCCTCTTCGTCCTCTACCCGAAGAGCGACTGTCGAGCGGCGCCAGCGGATCTGGCCGGTTCCAAGGTCGACGGTCTGCGCGTCCGAGGTCAGCTCCCCTTGGCGCTCCGTAGCGGCCCCGAGCACCTTGTTGGCGCGCGGAATGATGACCCTGCTGAAGCGCTGTTCGATTATTGCGACCTGGGCCCGTTCGCCCGCGAGCTCCTTCTCGAGGGCGGCGATACGGGCGAGGCGCGGCTCAAGCTCATCGTCCCGTGCTCGCTCGAGCGTTCCGATCTGCCCGACGAGAGCCGCGATATGTTCGTTCGTTCTCACCTGCCGCACGCGCGGCAGGCTGCTGGCCCCTGTACTGGGACGCTTAGCCATAGCGGTTACTCCATAAATGTCCAACCCCGTTTTATATAAACAGAAGAGCCATTAAGGGTTGCTGAATGTTGTGAATTTAGCCTGCTATACTGAAACAAATGTTAAAGCGGCTTGAGATCGCTGGTTTCAAATCATTTGCGAAAAAGACCGTACTCGATTTTTCGAGTGCGACGACCTCCATTGTCGGCCCTAACGGCTCGGGCAAATCCAATGTTGCTGAAGCTTTCCGCTTCGCGCTTGGCGAGCAGTCGATGAAGTCGATGCGCGGCAAGCGCAGCGAGGACCTAATATGGGCCGGCTCGCATTCCTCCGCGCGCGCTAATCGTGCCGCAGTCACGATAGTTTTTGATAACACGCGGCGCATCTTCCCGAAGCTCGACTTCGACGAGGTAGCGATAGAGCGAGCCGTATTCCGTGACGGGGCGAGCGAGTACTCAGTTAACGGATCACGGGTGCGTCTTCGCGACGTGCAGGAACTGCTTGCTTCCGCCAACATCGGTGAGACCGGACACCACATCATTTCCCAAGGCGAGGCAGACCGTATCCTCATCGCGCACCCGCGAGAGCGCCGCGCCATGCTCGAAGATGCTCTTGGACTTAAGACATTTGAGTTCAGAAAGCAGGAGGCTGAGCGCAAACTCGAGAAGACCGAGGAAAATGTGCGGGAGGTGGAGAGCTTGCGCCGCGAGCTTGCGCCGCATATTCGATTCCTAAAAAAGCAGGTAGAGCGCATCGAGCGCGCAGAGGGGCTTGTTAGGGAACTGGGCGAAGCCTGCAAGACCTATTTCGCCGTCGAGGAACTGTATGTACGTACGGAACGCGAGCGCGCGGAGCGTGAACGCAAGAGCACTGCTGAGCGCTTGAGTGCAGCCTCGGCTGAACTTACAGCTTTCGACGAGCGCACGACCAACGATGTGGAGGGTCAGAAGTTCGCGCGCCAGATACGCGATGCAGAACGCGACCTTGAGCGGCTTACGAGCGAGCGTTCTGAACTTTCGCGTATCATCGGACGAAATGAAGGGGCGCTTGAAGCCGCACGGAAGCGCAGCCTAGCCGTGTCGCAGGATCCGTACGTGAAGGTGCCGCGCGATGACTTCACGGCAATTCGCGACGAGGCTGAGCGTCAAAGCGCGTTGTCTGAGCACGCACCACAGGCAACGCTTCATGCTGCACTCCGGGGGCTTGCTACGAGCGTGCAGGCCTTCTTCGAGCGTTTCGCGCTTCCGAACGATGACTACCTTGCTGAAGAGGAAAATCTCGTTCACTCGCTTGAGAACGAGCGCACAGACCTCCTTAAAAAGGACGGAGAACTTGGTGAGGGTGTAAATCGGAAGCGTGAGGAGCTTGCCCGCGCGCGCGAAGCATCTATGGCGCACGACGAAACAGGCAGAGAAGAACGGCACCGCATCCTCCGGCTAGCTGAGGAAAAGGCCAAGGAAGAGGGTGCGCTTGCACGTACGGAAGGCCGCCTCCGCGAACTCGAGCTCCTGCACGAGGAGCTCGAGCGCGAGCGCCGCGAGGCAGTCGCACTTGCGGGTGCGGCCGCTCTTTCGTACGAGTCGCTTACCGAACTTCCTGACGAAGACCGGCGCACACAGGAGGACCGTAAGCGCGCCCTTGAACGCCTTAAGATCCGCGTTGAGGAAGCAGGTGGCGGGGGCGACGATGTGAAGAAGGAGTATGAAGATGCCGCCGCGCGCGAAGACTTCCTGG
>DASVVA010000039.1:0-5891 GCA_036386775.1 Minisyncoccota bacterium | reverse complement strand
CATTGCACCTGGGTTTGGCGGCATCAACCTAGAGGACTTCAAGGCGCCTGAGTGTTTTGAGATCGAGAAACGGCTGCATGAAGCACTTGATATACCGGTTATGCACGATGATCAGCACGGCACAGCAATTGTGGTACTTGCGGGACTTATAAATGCAGTTAAGGTCGTGAAGAAGGATTTGAAGAAACTCCGTGTTGTGGTTTCAGGGGCGGGTGCTGCGGGCACTGCGATTTCTAAACTCCTACGTGCCGCAGGGATAACTGAAATAATTGTGCTAGACCGAACGGGCGCGATTTACAAAGGAAGACCAGGCCTTGCGGGAGTAAAGAAAGAACTTGCAGGATTCACAAATCCGCACCGGGTGAAAGGCGCGTGCGCTGAGGCCATCAAGGGCGCGGACGTTTTTGTGGGTGTGTCGGGGAAGGGTCTTTTAAACGCTGACCTCGTACAGCTCATGAACAAGGACTCAGTCGTCTTTGCGCTTGCCAATCCTGATCCCGAGATCCTCCCTGACGAAGCAAAGGCCGCAGGAGCCAGGATAGTTGCTACCGGCCGTTCTGATTTTCCGAATCAGATTAACAACGCTCTTGTTTTCCCGGGTATCTTCCGAGGGGCCCTTGATAAGGGAGTTACAAAAATAACGGAAGATACAAAGCTTCGCGCTGCTCGCGCACTCGCCGCCCTCGTTTCGCGTCCGACAGCAGGGAAGATTATTCCCGACGTTTTGGATAAGAGAGTGGTTCCTGCTATTGCGCGCTCGGTGCGATAGCGTTAGTCGCGTTCAATTGCCTCCCAAATTCGATCGTACACAGTGGCGAACCACGCACGGTCGCGCATGCTGCCGCACTCCTCAGCAATTTTTGAAAGCGGTACCCATTTGGCACTGCCAATCTCGTGCGTTGGTGAAAGCTCCACATTTCCCGGAACTGCAAAGAGAAACATGTGAATTTCTTTGATTTCATCGCGCTCGACACCACCCTCAGGATTAAGGTGGTAGCGCTCATAAACGCCGAAGTCGTCAAGATATTCGAGGTTGTCGAGGCCGGTTTCTTCGAGTATTTCCCGACGCGCCGTTGTTTCCTCGTCCTCTCCTTCTTCTACGCGCCCCTTAGGGAAGAACCACGTGCCCCGGCCGTTCTTGTGACGCACCATAGCGATGCGACCTTGATCGTTGAGAACAATGCCGCCAGCTGCGCGTATTCGTACCCGTCCTTGAGGGGAGCCCTGCGCCTCGATAGACATCTCAGGAGTTTAACAGGCTAGCGAACGATAATTGTGCCGCCGTGGCTCGCGTTTGCATGGTTGTGGTAGTCCCACGTACCAGCTTTTGTGAAGGTGAAGGTGTAGCTGGTCCCGGCACCGCACTGATCGAAGATGCGAGCGCTCGTTGCTGCGCCGTTAGCGCAATGTTCACCCGTTGAAGTGCCGTCATAGTTCGTATGGCTAGGATGCTCATCTGAACCAACCCACATGCGACCGCCACTTTGATTGACCCATATCACCTTTGTTCCCACAGGTACCGTGACGGCAGGAGAAGAGAAGCCATCGGTGGTATAGGTGATAGTTACTGGACCACTGGTTGTGCCGCTGGGGGCTTGAGTGCTCGGACTTGCCGGCGGGGTGGTAGTGGGCGCTGCTGGAAAACTTGTAGTTGCAGCGGGCGTGCTAGTAGCCGTGCCAGTCTGATTTGGCGAATCATTGCCTGAAAAGGCCAGGAAGCCGACGACGAGCACGAGGATGATGACAACTACAGCGATAAGGAGATTTTGGGAGTTCATGGCATGAAGTTAGATAATAGGTATTTATAATAGTAGATGAAAACAGTAAAGCCCAGATGAATTACTGCGGCTTCTTGGAAAGGCGCAGGAAATACAGTAGGATACCGGCACACGGGCGAGATGAAACGGGAGACGTGGCTGAGTGGCCGAAAGCACCTCACTGCTAACGAGGCAGGGTGTAAAAACCCTCGTGGGTTCGAATCCCACCGTCTCCGCAAATGAAATCGCCGGGAGGCGGTTTTCTGTTTTCGGAGACGAGCTAAGAACCCTAAGACGATCTGCAGAAACATATCATTCACCGCGTCTTAGGTGGTACAATCGCGGCATGGGACTGTTTTCCGGACTATTTGGCAGCAAGAAGAAAAAGGGCGCAAGCGTGATAGGAATCGATATCGGCTCTTCGTCTCTCAAGGTCGTTCAGCTTCGGCGTGACGGCCAAACTGCCGTGCTTGAAACGTATGGCGAACTCGCGCTTGGCCCGTACGCTGGTGGCGATGTGGGGCAGGCGACGAACCTGCCAGCCGACAAGATCGCCGAAACCTTGCGTGATCTGCTGCGCGAATCAAGTATCACGACCAATGATGCGGGAATCTCCATTCCGTTTGCGCGCTCGCTTCTTACGCTAATTACTCTGCCGCGGCGTGATGATCCCGAGGAGCAGCGCACGATGATTGAACTTGAGGCGCGCAAGTACATCCCGGTACCGGTGTCTGAGGTGCAGCTAGACTGGTTCGTTCTCCCTGAGCCTGTTGCAGAGGGTGGGCAGCCATCCGACAAGATGAAAGTGCTTATTGTTGCCGTGCACACCGATGAGCTAAAGCTCCTCGAAGGTGTTATCACGGGCGCGAACCTCGCCGCCTCATTCTACGAAATTGAGATTTTTAGTACCATCCGCTCAGTCGTCGATGAAAAAACGAAGCCGGTACTCGTGCTTGATATTGGTGCTTCGGCGACGAAGGTCTATGTTGTGGAGCACGGCGTTGTTGCGTTCTCACACAACATCCCCGTGGGCAGTCAGGATGTTACGCGCTCCATCGCCACTGCTCACGGGCTTACAATCAGTCAAGCAGAGCTCCTGAAGAAGGAGCACGGATTCAGTACCACCAACGCTGCCTACGACCGCCGAACGATCGAACCAGTCTTTTCACGCATCTTTGACGAGGCGCGTCGCGTACTTGCGCAGTACGAACAGTCCAACAACCAAAGTATTGTTTCTATTGTTCTTACCGGGGGCGGGGGAGTCACGAAAGAGCTTTCGGGTTACGCAGGCTCTTTCTTCTCCATTCCCGTAACGCTTGCCGATCCTTTTGGAAAAACAGAGGCACCTGCTTTCATGCGGCCGGTACTCGCTGAGATCGGGCCAGAGTTTGCGGTTGCTGTCGGGCTTGCTCTCCGTAAGCTTGAAGAGCTGGGGTAGGACAAACGATTGGACGGCTCCGTAGCCACTTCATATTGTGTGCATAACAGCCCCAATATGCCGTAAGCAGTAACGTATACTTACCTCGTGGCCATTTCTCCAGGCATTCCTACGTCGTTCGTTCCGCGGCAGCACACCGAGTCCCCTAAAAGGCAGAGCTCAACCGGCACGAATCTTTTTCTCATAGTTGCGCTCTTTTTGGGCGGAGTTGCAGTTCTTGCGACTATCGGCACCTATGCTTACGACAAATATCTCACGCATGTCCTTGAAGCAAAGGCCGAAGAACTTGCGCTTGCACAGCGAGAAGTCGACCAGGACCAGGTGGAGGAATTCGTGCGATTGCGTGACCGTCTTGTGCATGGACGCGCACTCCTCGACAACCACGTAGCGCTTTCACAGGCCTTTGATGTAATCGAAACAGAGACCCTGCGCACTGTGAAATTCCGCTCGCTCAAGCTTGAGGTCGCTGAAGATCACACCGCGCAGCTCGATATTGAGGGTACGGCTCGTAGCTTCAACGCGCTTGCGGCCCAGAGCAATGCCTTTGCTGCGCAGAAAGGCATTCGCCGCGCGATTTTTTCGGGAATAGTTGTAAACCAGGACAACACAGTATCGTTCCGCCTCAGTGCCGACCTTGACCCGCGCCTGGTCGTGGCTGAGGGGGCTGCACCTGCTGCGGACGCGCTTACAGTACCGCAGCCGCCGCAGGCAGTGCCCCCGGCGCCTACCGCAACCACCACGCCGGCCGCAACGAGTACGCGTATTATCGTGCCAGTTGGCACCACCACACCCAGCCTATGATCTCTCGATTTTTCCCAGCCGTAGCCCTCATCGTCGCCATTGGTCTTTTCTTTGGGTACATCAACCCGACCCGAACAGGCTCAATAGCAAGTACACAGGCGCAGATCGATAGTTACGACAGCGCGCTAGCGGCGGCTGACCGTTTCGAGGAAAAAGAGGACGAACTCATAAGAGCTGAGGCTAACATTCCACAGGAAAAGCTTGAGCGTTTACGTACCTTCCTACCGGATGGCGTTAACAATGTGCAGATCATTTTAGACCTCAATTCGCTTGCTGCTCGCTCACAGATAACACTTTCTGACTTCGATATTGCGAGCAGCGAAACAGAGGGAGGTTCTGCTGGGGCGGGGGCAGAGCCCGGCATAGCGGCCACTGGACTCGGCCTTGCTTCTGAGACAGCCATCGACTCGCTCGAGATCAGCGTGTCGGCAACGGGCACGTATGAGGCCTTCAGAACGTTCCTTGAGGGTATCGAGCGCAGTTTGCGTTTGCTTGATGTTGTTGCGGTGTCCGTAACCGATTCGCAAACAGGTGTATACAAGTATGATATGACTATTCGCCTCTACTGGCTCCGCTAAAAACGTATGCATTTTTCACGCAAAAACCTACTCACCCTTATCTGCGCAGCTGTGGTACTTATCGGCGGCTTCTACTACTTCTTTTTCTTCACAGACACCGATGAAGACACTGTGCTTTCCGTGGGCGCGCCCGCAAGCGAGGCTGAGGTTTCCTTCATTGCGCTTGTAAGCAAGCTTGGCCCTATTGAGTTTGATACACGCATTCTTGACGACGCGCGGTTCATGAATCTGACTGACATTCGTACGACAATTGTCGATGAGCCGAAAGGTCGTACCGACCCGTTCGGTCCTTTGGGCCGTTAACTACTCAACAGTTCGCACTCCATACCCCGCCTGCGCGGGGTATACTTTTTACAAACAGATGAACATCTTAAACCTGCTTACAGAAACGGGAGCTTTAAAGCCAGAGGACGCCGCTGCGCTCTTCGAAGAGGCTCGCACAACCAAGACGCCCATAGAGAACCTTCTCGCAAAGCGCGGTATTTCAAGCGAAGAGATACTCAAGTACGCGAGTGAGCGCTATGACATCCCGCTACGCACGTTATCGCAGGCGCCCATAGGCAGGGAGGCGCTCGACTACATTCCTGAAGAATCGGCGCGCCATTATGGCTTCGTGCCCATAGGACTTGAGGGAGGAGCACTAGAAGTGGGTATTACGGATCCCGACAATATCGAAGCACTCGATGCGCTCCAGTTTATTTCGACGAAAGTCGGACATCCATACAAGCTCTACCTCATTAGCCAGGCGGACTTTTCTCGAGTCATGGACGAGTACGGAAGTCTCTCCGAAAAAGTGAGCGAGGCACTTTCTGAGCTTGAGCCAGTAAAGGAAGCTGGTGACGAAAAGAAGCGGGATGAGGTCATTGATACGATTATTAAGGAGGATGCGCCGGTGACGAAGATCGTTGCAACGGTTCTCAGATATGCCGTTGAAGGCGGAGCGTCGGACATCCACATCGAGCCGTCACCTGAAAAGACCCATGTTCGCTTCCGCATGGATGGCGAACTCCATACATCACTCGAACTCCCGGCCAAGGTCCATCCAGCAGTCGTTGCTCGTATCAAAATCCTTTCGCAGATGCGGCTCGACGAGAAGCGCAAACCCCAGGACGGGCGTTTCTCGGCAACAGTTGAGAAACGTCGCATCGACTTCCGTGTCTCAACATTCCCAACGCAGTATGGCGAGAAGGTCGTAATGCGTATACTCGACCGTTCTAAGTCGCTCGCTACGCTTGAAACTCTCGGGTTTACGAAACAAGACCTCGCCTCTATACGGGAGATAATTGACCGTCCGTATGGCATTGTCCTCATCTCGGG
>DASVVA010000038.1:0-14725 GCA_036386775.1 Minisyncoccota bacterium | reverse complement strand
ATTATGTAATGGAAGGATTCAACGCGTTTATCGGCAGGGTACAGGAACAGATACTCGATCCGATCATCACGCTCATCACGCTGGCAGCCTTCATTCTATTTGCCTGGGGACTCGTGCAGTTTATACTTGGCGCCGACAACCCGGAGAAGCGCAGTACCGGCCAGCAACATATGCTTTGGGGTATTATTGGGCTCGTTATAATTTTCGGCGCCCAGGTCATCGTGCGTATTTTGAAGAACATTGTCGGGGCCGACTAGACTTCGGTAAAGAAAAAAGCCGCCTGCGCTTGCGCATGCGGCTGATTCAGCTGAGGGCGTACCGATAGCTGATGTCGACTCCGTGCCGGTCGGTGCTTTGGAAGCGAATCCACCGTGCCTGGCCCCGGCCCCGACGGCGAGTGACGCAGGACACCGCCTGCTGCGGCTCGAAGCCTGCACCAGGACGGTCCGCGCTGCTCGAGCACTGGCTCCGATAGAGATGCGCGTCCGGACTCGGAATCGCCTTCATGTCGAAGTGGTCATAAACCCGGATCCACTCCGACCATTCCGGACGCGGCGGCGCGGACACCCGATCGCGAATGGCCTCGACGCGAGCCCGCTCCTCGGCGCTCACTGGCGGAGCTTCGACCGGCGCCTGAGGGCGACGCCTGCCATAGTCCCTCACGGTGCTGTCCTGCGGCGGGTTCCAGAAGTTCGCGCCTAGGCTCTCGAGGAAGGGCCGAATGGTGGTGTCCCTCCCAATGGCTGCGACCACGTAGAGAAGAAACCACACGGCGAGCACGATCACGACCAGCCATATGAGGAACTTCTTCGCGCCTCCGCTCGACGACCCGCTGCCATTGCTGCGCATCGCCGCGGCAGGTGCCTGGGGGGGTGCTGGTGCAGCCGGCGTCCTTGGTTGGGGTGCGGGGCCGATCCGATTCCGTTCGCTCGAGCGGCCAAGCCTGACGGCCAGGAGCACGATTACCAGGACCAGGACAGCGAAGCCGATATAGATCACCGCACTGTGCGATAGAGAAATATTGATGGCCAGCTGGCCCTTGTCGTCAGCCATAGCGGGCCTCCACGCTCAGATTGCTTAAGGCCGCCCATGTAAAAAGCAGCCTTTTCCACTACTGATTATGGGGTTTTTTATGAGTATGTCAAGTCAGCCCTGTGTTCCTTGCAAAGTGCTGGGGAGAGGACTCGAACCTCCACCCCCGAAGGGACCTGCTCCTAAGGCAGGCGCGTCTACCATTTCGCCACCCCAGCACTCTGCAAACAACTTTTGTGACCGGATCACCATCAGTTGCTGTGTCCGCCCAGTAGGACTCGAACCTACGACCCTTCGCTTAAGAGGCGAGTGCTCTACCAACTGAGCTATGGGCGGACACAATAACCGATGCAATAGTCGTCCTTGCGGACGACATACTAACGCATAGTAGGGGAAGCAGACCGATTATTCAACCTGCATATGCAATCACGAATGCTACACTTGTCCCATGGCAAAAGTTTACGATCAGGCCTACATGGGCGGAAGGGTAGTTCCTATTCAAGAGGCGAATGTGAGCGTCGCCAGTTCGGCCGTGCTCTATGGTCTAAGCGTTTACACCGTACTCCCGATTGTTCCCGGGACAGATGGTCTGCGCGCCTTTCGCGTGCAGGACCACCTCGCGCGCCTTATAAATTCTGCACGCATCATAGGCATGGACATTGACCTGAGTGAAGAAGCATTTCTCGGGGCTTTGCGCATGACTGTGGAAGCCAATGACATTAGCGACTCGACTTTTGCCCGATGCACTATCCACGTCACTGAATTGGTTCCCGGGGTTCGCTCAAGAGGACTCAAGACCGACTTCAGCATCTTTTTGTATGAGGCCAGCTGCATCCTTCCTAAGGAGGGTGCGCGTCTCAAGACCAGCGTTTGGCGACGTGTTCCGGACTATGCCATTCCGTCACGCGCCAAGGTGAACGGCGCCTATGTGAATTCAGTGCTTGCGCGACAGGATGCTATTGATAGTGGCTATGATGACGCGATCTTTCTGGATGTCTCAGGACATGTCTGTGAGCTTTCAGCGGCTAACATATTTCTCGTGCGTAATGGAGCTCTTCATACACCCAACCAAGCGAGCGATATTCTTGAGGGCATAAGCAGGAGCACTCTTATAGAGCTTGCCCGGGACATGGACATTGAGGTACAAGAACGCTCCATTGATCTCACTGAGCTATACGTCGCTGATGAAGTCTTTGCATGCGGCACGTCGGCCTATCTCACGCCTGTTCTTGAGATTGATAAGCGACAGATTAACGAAGGTAAGGCAGGGGCTATTACCAAGAGACTCCAGACTAAGTACGAGGAAGTGCTTCGCGGAGAGGATAAAGCCTATGAGGCTTACCTAACGCAGCTTTAGCTTATGGGCATCGAGGGGTCACAAAAAAAGAGGGGCGTACCGAATGCAGGTGTGGAAACTCCTTCGCGACGGCGCTTCCTTGAACTTGGCCTGGCTGCCGTTGCCGGGCTTGCCTTAAAAGGGGACCAGACCACTGTCGATACCAGCCGCGAGCGCCGCAGTGGGCGGGAAAACTTTGATGAGTCCGAACGGTTTAAGATGCAGACTGAGGGTTTTAAGTATCAATACCGCCGACTGAGGCGCGACGAGATTCTTTTCGTTGACGAATTCGGTGCACCTCTTGGCGAGCCGGTTTCCCTAAGAGATGAGGCGGCAGGAGTGACCGCAGGAAATATCAATGCGGACGGAATTCTCGAAGGAAGAATTAATCAAACGTGGCTTGATCGTCAGCGCGAAATGATATGCCACCGATACAACGCTTACGACTTGCTTAATCTGCATGAGGGACTTCCTCTACAGCTCAATGTGGTTTCCTCAATCAGAGAGGCCCTGTATTCAGATCCGGGAAAAGAGAGGTTAGACCCGGAAACATTTCTTGACATCGTGTACTACTTTGGACGACAACCCGTTGTTGGTACGCCTGACAAAACACGGATAGAATTTGTGCGCCAGAATGCGATGAGAAACGCAGGGCTTCCTGAAAATGTAAGAGAGCGTCTGTCGTTCCTGATTCCGGGACTCGCAGCCCAAGAGTCGAAATATAACAACGCCACACGAAGTTCAGTGGGAGCAATAGGAATTATGCAGTTCATGCCGGATACGTGGCGTGAACTTGGATATACGCCTGAGGACTCGAGATCACTTGCGAAGCAGACGGAAGCGGTGGGCAAGTACTTCTCCGATATGCACGGCTATATCACTCGTCGGGCAAGCCAGTCTCTTGAGGTCATCAAGAGAGAATACTTTGACGGGAATATTGCGGAGTATGAGAAACATTTCTTAGTTCCCATTCTTCTAAACTCGTATAACTCTGGCCAGGGACGTATTGTAAAAGCCGTCGATCTGCTTGTGGAGCGGTACCCGCGCCGTGCTGCGCTTGAGGCACACATCGGGGTGCATGCTGACGGTATTGGGATGGACGCTTACCGCGCGATGACCATTAGTGCGCGTAGCGTCGAGGGAGAGAACGAGGGAGTTCCCGGGTACGGGAGAGACTCGAGTGAGTATGTTGCGCGCATCCACGCACTTGCGGAGCTTTTGGAGGATGAGTAAGTAACGCGGTCGCGCTTCGTGTACCAGGGGCGGGATTCGAACCCGCACGGCATTGCTGCCTGGGGAGTTTAAGTCCCCTATGTCTACCATTCCATCACCCTGGCGTTAAAAAACGATACCACGGCAGGCAGCGCCTTTGTTTGGAGGCCCAGACGGAAATCGCATCCGTGCATAGCGGGTTTGCAATCCGCCGCGTTTCTACTTCGCCACTGGGCCGTTCTTCGAATATAACGCGAAGCTACACTTCGCGCGAGAGTTCATCGAGTCGCTGGCGATTGCGCTCACCGTAGTCAATTTCAAACGTGATGTAAGGAAGCCTCGCTAGTCGAGAAGCCTTCTTAAGGTATTCACGGAACAGGTCCTTGTGACGCTTGAGGAACGTAATTGCGTGCTCGCTCTCTTCGGTAGGGTATACACTCACGAAAATAGTTGCGTCTCTGCGGTTCTTGGACAGCTCGGTGCGGGTCGGAGTAATAAGAGTGTTTCGGCCTGCCTCGCGTGCAATGTAGCCTGCGGCGAGTTCCGTGAGGAGGTGCTCTTCTTTTTGGTCTTTAATACCCATATTTGCCTATGCCAAGCTATTTCTCGATCATCCGAAAGGCAATGAGGCTGTCGCCTGGAGCAATGTCGCTCTTACACTCAACCTGGAGGCCGAATTCACCCTCACTTTTAATGGCCGAAACATCGGCCCTTGCGACCTGAAGGTTTACCAGCTTGCCCTTATCAATAAGAAGGCCGCGACGGTCGACCTTAACAAGGTCACCGGTCGTGAGCTCGCCCGAGACCCATTTGGCGCCTAACACGTGCTTGTTGCTGGTGCGGCTGAAAGACCTGAGCACCTTCGCTTCGCCGACGATCTCCTCAACAGTTATCCGCGGGGCGCGCTCAGTGACGAGTTCAGAAACTCGTTCAGCGAGTTTATAGATGATAGTGAAGGATTCTACGAGAATTCCCGTGCGTTCTGCGTAGTCGCGGGCGAGTGCATCTACCCCGACGTTAAATGCGACGATAACTGCGCCGCCGGTTTGAGCAAGCTTTACGTCTCCCTCGGAAACGGCCCCGACACTTTCCTGAATAATGCGTATGGCAACCCGATCGTGGTCGATCTTTGCGAGCTCGTGCTTAACGGCTTCAATTGAACCGGTGACGTCGGCTTTAAGAATGAGGGGAAGGGCGGTCATGCCGCTCGCCACGTCCGCAGCGACTGGCGCGCGCTTGGTACTTTCGTTTGTGGCGATATGTTTCTCGGCGTCTTTTTTACTTGCAAATGCCGAGAATGGCGTGCCTGAAGGGGGAAGAGTCGTCCATCCCGAAACGCTTATAGGCTGAGAAGGCAGGGCCTCTGGAATGCGCTTTCCTGCAAAGTCCTCAATAAAGCGCACTGGCGCCATGGCGTTTCCTGCAACAACTACGGAGCCTGTCTTAAGAGTACCGTCTTTGACTATCAATGTTGCGATCATGCCGCGTTTCGCGTCTTGCGATGATTCAAGAATAAAACCCTCGGCCAAACCGTCGGGGTCAGCGGTAAGCTCTGCAAGATCTGAAGTAAGAAGAACGAGGTCGAGAAGCTCAGGCACACCTTCTCCGGTTTTTGATGAAATACCCGTATAAGGTACGGAGCCGCCGAGACCCTCCAAATAGATTCCCTGCTCGATGGTCGACATCTTCGCGCGCTCGATATCAGCACCTGCCTTATCGATCTTGGTAAAAGCAACGACTACAGGTGTGTTCGCCTCAACGATTGCCTGGTAAGCCTCAAGCGTCTGCGGCTTCACGCCTTCCTCTGCTGCAATGACAAGAATGGCTATGTCTGCCGCAGCAGCACCGCGAGCACGCAGGGCACGGAATGCCTCATGGCCAGGAGTGTCGAGGAAGGTGATACGGCGTTCCGTGCCCTCGTGTTCATGGGTTACCTCGTACGCGGAGACATGCTGGGTAATACCCCCGGCTTCGCCTGCGGTCACATTGCTTTTCCGTATATAGTCCAAAAGCGAAGACTTGCCGTGGTCGATGTGACCCATGACGGCAACAATAGGTGGGCGGGACGTCCGTGCCATAAGGCCTCACTATGCCATACGCGGCGTACTTTTGCCATTTTTCGCGCTTGCGAAAAGCGCGCACTGCGCGCACTCTGCATACATGGAGCTGTTTCGATCTAAACGAGTGTACCTGGACTGGGCATCGAGTGCCCCGGTCTCTCGTGCAACAGGCCGCGTGTTCCTGGATACACTCAGCGAGTATGGCAACCCGGCTTCTCCTCACAAGGAGGGTTTGTGTGCACGCGATCTCCTTACAGGGTCGCGGACGACGATTGCCCGGCTGGCCGAAGTGAAGCCTGATGGTGTCGTATTCACTTCTGGAGCGACCGAGGCTAACAACCTTGCACTCACGGGGACAGTCATGGCGCTCCGTGAAAAAGGTGAAAAAGACATCCACGCTCTTTATCTTCCGTCGGCGCATGCTTCAGTTATTGAAACACTGCGCGCACTTGAAAAGTGGGGTGTGCGTACAGAAGCGATCTGCATACGCGACGGCGCGCTCGATCTGAGTAAGTTTCGTGACCAACTGCAACCCGCGACCCGGTTGGTCGTACTCGATGCCGTCTGCGGAGAGACCGGTACACGCTGGGATGTGCGTGGCGCGAGCGTCGCTCTTGACGCATATGCGCGGGAGAGCGAAAACTCGCGCCCGCTGTTGCATGTGGACGCAAGCCAGGCGCCACTCGGTCTTCCCTGGAGCCTGACGCGCTTCGGAGCAGACATGGTCGCTGTGGACGCGCAGAAGGTAGGCGGGGTTCGTGGTATTGGTGCGCTTTGTGCTCGCTCACATGCACGCCCGTCTCCAATCATGCGCGGCGGGGGACAGGAGGGTGGTGTCCGGCCAGGTACAGAACCAGTCGCGCTTGCTGCGGCTTTTGCTGCAGCGCTCACTGAAGTAGAGGCTCGCCGCTCTGACTTTGCGTTACGGGCGGAAAGCGCAAGAGAAAAAATCGTCGCGAGCATCATGGATGAGCTGCCGAACGTTGAGGTAAACGTCGGTAAAGAAGGTGTGCCCCACATCCTTAACCTGTCACTTCTTGGGCGGGATACTGACTACCTCGTTATGCTGCTTGATAAGGAAGGATTTGCGGCAGCTACAAAGAGCGCCTGCGAGACTGATAGCGAGCAAGGCTCTCGTGCGGTACTTGCACTAACCGGGACCGCGGACCGCGCAAAAGCTACACTCCGCGTCTCTTGGGGTCCGTCGACTTCTGCAGGCGAGTTGGAGCGTTTTGCGGATGCACTTGTGCGTGCTGTGCGCTTCCTGGACCGGACTTAAACGTTAGCCCAGCCCGCCAGTGCTGGCTTTGAGTCATTGCGTGATACTCGGTATACTAGCTGGGTACGAACTGCCATGAACATAGACGACCTTTCCAAGTCCCAGCTCCTGCTCCTGACCATTCTTGTTAACTTCGTCGTTTCCATTGCAACTGCCGTACTCACCGTTTCGCTGCTGACCGCACCCCTTCTTCCGGTATCTGTGCCGACCGGAGTAGTGGAAAGCGCAGCAGGCGGGGATTAATTCATACAGCCCACATTATTAGCGTGCCTAAATACCCCTTTCAAACGTATGCCACCATTCAAAAATTTCACCACCAAGGCCAAGGAGGCAATCAAACGCGCACATGAACTCGCCATAGAGCGGGGTCAGAACCACGTCTCGCCACTGCACCTCCTCACCGCCCTCGTACACCAGGAGGAGAGCCTGGTCTTTTCCGTGCTTGATCGTATGGATATCGATACGATGCTGTTAGCAGACACCTTGCTCGAGTCACTAGAATCTCCCGATACTGCTTCCATACTTTCTCCTTCCTATAATCTTTACATCACCCCGGACCTGGCCGAGGTGTTGGACGCCGCCGGCAAAGTCGCAGCGCGAATGAATGACAGTTTTATAGGCACGGAGCACCTCTTTGTTGCCGTGCTTGAGCACCCCGGTCCCGCACACGATGCCATCACGCGCTTCCGCATAGAGCGCGATACCGTGCTCCAGGTACTCAAGGAGCTTAAAAATTCCCGTGAGGGACAGACGGCAGAGCCAAAGCGTTTTCGCGCGCTCGCAAAGTTCACGCGCAACCTAACGAAACTTGCGCAGGACAATGCGCTTGATCCGGTTATAGGTCGCGATCAGGAGATTAATCGCGTCATCCAGATCCTGTCGCGCCGTACAAAGAACAACCCTGTTCTTATCGGCGAGGCGGGTGTCGGCAAGACCGCCATCGCAGAAGGGCTCGCACAACGGCTCGCGGTAGGGGATGTGCCAGAGTCCTTGAAGGGTAAAGAGCTTCTCTCTCTCGACCTTGGCCTAATGATTGCAGGCACGAAGTACCGCGGCGAATTCGAGGAGCGCATGAAAGGAGTGATGAAGGAGGTCGAAAAGGCGAGCGGCAAGATCATTCTTTTTGTTGACGAGCTTCATACAATAGTTGGCGCCGGCTCCGCAGAGGGAGCTCTAGATGCAGGCAACATGCTTAAGCCTGCGCTCGCGCGCGGTGAGGTAAGACTTATCGGAGCAACAACCTTGAAGGAGTATCAGCAGCACATAGAAAAGGATGGCGCACTTACTCGCCGCTTCCAGCCGGTCTTTGTAAACGAACCCTCGTTTGAGGATGCAGTGGCTATCCTTCGCGGCCTTCGTGACAAGTACGAACTCTTCCACGGCGTCAGGATCACCGACGGCGCCATCGTTGCTGCCGTAGAGCTTTCTTCCCGTTACATCACTGACAGGTTCCTGCCCGACAAGGCTGTAGACCTTATCGACGAAGCTGCCTCAGGACTACGCATCGCGCTTGAGAACAAGCCTCCTCTACTGGAAGATACTGACCGCCGAATTCGTCGTCTTGAAATCGAGAGGGAGGCCTTGAAGAAGGACGAGCAGGGAGAGAACGGCAAGGAGATAAGGGAGCGCGTTAAGGCCATCGACACTGAAATTGCGGATCTGAGAGAGAAGACTGCCGAACTCGAGCTTCGCTGGAAGAACGAGAAGGAAACCATTCAGGGCATCCGAACTCTCAAGGAGGAACTCGAAAAGCTTCGTATTGAGGCGGAGAACGCCGAAGCGTCAGGTGATCTCGGCCGTGCTGCCGAAATCCACTACGGACAAGTTCCTGCGCGCGAAAAGGAACTCGAAACCAAGACCAAACGCCTCAAGACTCTTCAGAAGTCGCGACGCATTCTTCATGAGGAGGTAACCGACCACGAGATCGCGGGTGTAGTCTCGCGCTGGACGGGAATACCAGTCGCAAAGATGATCGAAGAAGAGGCGGCAAAACTCGCTCGAATGGAGGCAGAACTTACTGGTGCAGTCATTGGCCAGGATTCGGCGATCAAGACTGTATCGGACGCTGTAAAGCGCTCACGCGTAGGCATTTCTGACCCGAACCGTCCGATTGGCTCATTCCTCTTCCTCGGGCCCACGGGTGTAGGTAAGACCGAGCTCTCTAAGCGTCTTGCCGAATTCATGTTCAACGACTCGAGCGCTCTCGTGCGCGTCGACATGTCCGAGTTCATGGAAAAGCACTCCATTGCTAAACTCATTGGCGCACCTCCTGGATATGTTGGTTATGAGGAGTCGGGTTCGCTGACCGAACGCATCCGCCATCGCCCATACGCGGTCGTGCTTTTCGACGAGGTCGAGAAAGCTCACCCAGAGGTATTCAATATTCTCCTTCAGGTTCTTGACTCAGGACATCTGACTGACGGTAAGGGCAGGAGAGTCAACTTCAAAAATACAATTATCATCCTCACCTCAAACATCGGTGCCGAGTTCATGGACCGCATGGCATCCATCGGGTTCGGTACAGGCGGGGGAGAGGAAGCAGAATACGAGCGCATGAAGGATAAGGTCATGGGCGCCCTCAAAGACCACTTCCGCCCGGAATTCCTGAACCGTCTTGATGACATCATCATGTTCGAGCCGCTCTCGAAGGAGGCGCTCGCAGAGATCGTTGAGAATCAGGTAAAGGACGTTGTCGAGCGGCTTGCGCACAAGCGCATAACCCTCTCAATCATGCCTGAGGTGCGTCCGTGGCTTGCAGAGGTGGGGTACAACCCGCAGTACGGTGCGCGGCCGTTGAAGCGGGCCATCCAAGACAAGATCCTAACGCCTATCGCGTCACTCATGGTCGGGCAGGGCATTATGGAAGGCGGCACAGTTACTGTGGGGCTCAAAAACAATGAGCCGACCTTCGATGTAAAGAAGGCGCCGTCCCGTAAACCCCGCAAGCCCTTATCGGTTGCGTAGCTTGGCCCGTCCTGTTAGAGTGCCCGTATGAGTCAGGTAAACCTCGTGAAATTGCGCTCGACGAAGTCTGAGCACGTCATCTTCACGCGTAAGAATAAAAAGAAGGTAGAGCGCAAGCTCGAACTGAAGAAGTTCGACCCCCTCACCAGGAAGCGCGAAACTTTCAAGGAAGTGAAGAAGTAACAAAAGGCCCCGCAAGGGGCTTTTTGCTTGATATGTAAAAGGCCCTAGGGAGCGGATTCCCCCTAAGGCCGGGCCTGGTTGTCGGGCTCAGATGCCGAGCTTGGCGCGAAGCCGGCTGAAGCAGCGGAGCCTTATTGCCTGAATGATCGCGAAGACCATGATCGCGGCGTAGAAGATGAAGATGATGCCGAGCATCTTCTCGTCATCGAAAGCCGCCAGGCAGATCACGAGGATCACGTTCGCGGCGCTCATCTGAAACGCCATGTTCATTTCGCCCTTCTGCGACTCGCGGCACGTGCGCTGACCGAAGCCGAGCAGTGCTGCCAAGGCGATAGCTGGAATGCCCAGCAGGATAATCCACAAGGTGCTCATCATAACCCCCCTTACATGCGCTGGGCGCGGTTGCAGCAATTAATATACAGGAGACAGCCGTTTATGTCAAGTGTCTCTGTGGCTAAAACCTATGAATTTGGCCGGTTTCTCTTGACAAATTACCAGATACGGTAGTATAATATTTATAGGAAATAGAGGGGGATACCCAATGCCAGCGCACTCCAGAGTCCGGAAGGCGGCTCGGAACCGAGCGATGAAGCCGACGAAGAAGTCAGCCAGCAAGTTCGTGAAGGAATTTCGCCTGGACAAACCGGGCAGTGCCTTCTGGAACTGCTTGCTGATGATTTTCAACCTGTTTTTCTCGCTCCTCCGAATCGCGTTCAGTCGGAGGCGGCCCTAACTACGTGAAGGGAGATCGACATGTCATTTCGCGGTGCACTTCTGGCGATTGTGACCGTCGCCGTCCTCTTTGCGGGACTCAGTCCGGTTGCCGCAAGGCAGTTCTGGTCGAACGTCCTCTACGCAACGCTTGGACCGATTGAGCCTGTCCTCGGCCAGGTCATCGCCCTCCTCGTCATCGCTCTTCTGGTGTGGTTCTTCTGGCCCGGTCGCCGGAGGTAACCCCGCCATCATCCGTCCGTAAGCCTCGCCAATCTGGGTGAGGCTTTTAAATTACTGTTACTATTTAGATATGAAAGAGGACGGATCCCGTAGCGCAACCGTGCATAAGTAACAAAACAACATGAAGACCTTCACGAATGAACTGGGCAATCAGATCACCGTGGAGGTTGTTGAAATGGTGATCAATGGCGTTGATGGAGTGCTTGTACGTATGGAGGGACCGGGCTCCAGAACCGAGATGCATATCACACGCGTAGAGGCGCGAGTACTTTTGGAACAGATGGGGGCGTGTTTAAGTGTGGGCGTGTGATGCAAGTTTAATTTGCAAGGAATAAGGATAAAAAAGAGACATGTTGACCGTGGGCTCTGCAGGGAAGTTATAAAAATGGATCGCCAGTGTCAGCTCTGCCGACTTAGCGATCCGTTGTTTGGTCCTTGCTTCACCGCCTGAACAGGCTAGAACCGCAGCAAGGCAGCGAGGTCGACTCCCATGACGCGCACCGTCCTGTGGACCCCAACAGTTCCGTCGCTGAAGATATGGCCGGGGCAAAGGCCACTAAGCGAGAACGTGTCGTGGATTTTGCTCCACAGAGTCGACGCCGCAAGCTCGTGCAGACCCATGCGCGCCATGAGCGACTCGGTAAGCTCGAAGAAGCGCCGGCGCTCAACCTCGTCGAGGTCACCCTGCCGAGAGCTGAGCTCGGTGTGCTCGCGGATCTCTGCGTGCTGCTCGTCCTCGAGCTGCGAGCAGACAATGCAAAGCCGCCGCATGTCCTCGGTCAGCGTGCCGACAATTTCACAATGCGGGTCAACATCGGGAGCCTTGGGCATAGGGCCGACAAGGAGCTCGGGTGGAACGGCGATGAGTCGCGCGGCGAGCTGATCAGCCAGCGGCACATCGTCGGGCGATAGGGTATTGTCACTGGCCTGACTAGCCATTCTCTCGTCTCCCTGCTGTGTTTGCTGTTTGTGCTGCAAACAGTCTTGCAGAACCATACTACATATTTTAATTGTGTCTAACATGATGAAGGGAACAGATATTGAATCTATCTGTCATGTACAGACAGATTGACTAAAAAGGAAATGGACTCGAGAGAGTCCATTTCCTTACTTTATTTGCGGGCCCACGAGGAATCGAACCTCGACTGGCGGTTTTGGAGACCGCTGTTCTACCGTTAAACTATAGGCCCTGTATTTAGCGTTCGTCCCCACCTTACCATACCCCACACCCGCTCCGCACCTACATGCCGTACAATAAGGTCATCTATGCGCCGTGCCTTTTTCTATACTCCGATTCTCACCGCACTTGCCTTTACGCCGCTGCTAGTTTTCGCTCAGTCATCTTCGCTTTTTGGTCCCATCATTCCGCAAACCGGTGTGTGCACTTGCCCGGGCTCTGCGCCCAATTGGGGATGTGTCATAAAGATTTTGCAGAATGGTATTAATGTTGCGATTGCTGTAGCAATCGCGCTCATTGTGCTGGCCATTGCCTACGCCGGTTTCGTGTTCATGACTGCTGGGGCGAATGCTAGCAAGCGTACCCAAGGGAAAAATATCCTTCTCAACTCCGTACTCGGGCTCCTCATTATGCTTGCCGCATGGATCGGCGTAGATTTTGTAATGAAAGCGATCTACAACCCGCAGGCGACCTTTGACGGACAGAATCTTGGCCCTTGGAATGCAATCTGGTCGCCGCGCGCTGACGGCAGCGACATGTGCATTCAGGAAACCGTGCCAGTGGCGCTGACCTCGGGGCTGCTCGATATCCTGACCGGGCAGCCCGTAGGGTCATCACCTAGTGGTGGTGGGGGAGGTGGTGGCTCGTGCGAAGTTCCAGCGTCCGGTCCTTGTTCAGTTTCAGCTCTCTCGAGTTCATGCTTTTCCTCGCGAGCACAGCAAGCTGCGCGGGTCTGCAACAGAGAGAGCGGTAACAATCCGCGTATCCCGTCTGGGACTGACCTTCTTAACGGAGGAAGCGGCCCAAGTTACTCGATTGGCCTGTGGCAGATCAATCTGACCGTGCATCAGGTCGGGGGCCTAAATTGCCCTGCAGCATTTAGCGCGAAATGCGGTCGTGAGTATGGCACTAAGGTTGGGCCGCGCGATCGAGGGTGGTGCACTGCACGTGTTACTAATCAAGATTTATACAGCCGTTGTGTTGAGGCGGCGAAGAATCCGCAACTGAACACACAGGCGGCCTGCGGGCTTTATAATGAAAGAGGCTTCCAGCCGTGGAGTCTTTCGGCTAACCGCTGTAACGTTCCTACCCGCTAACGCTTATGAAAAAGATATTCCTTATAGTCGCAGCAATAGTTGCACTCATCCTCGTTCTGACGGCGTTTCTTGCTTTTCGCGCGAGTAGGCAGGTTTCGGAGGTGCCGGTAAACACCAACCCTTTCGGTGGTCTTGTCGGCTCCACCACACCATCTGGCACGCGGCCGGGCTCGTTAAGCATACCGACACAGGACGGCACCGTTGATGTGCCGGACTTTACCCGCGAAGGGCAGCCTTCGTGGGCCGGACCCGACACCGGATATCAAGTAGCGGGAAGCGAGAGCGACTCGTATCACATTCTGTATTACCCTGAAGGTCACGGCTTCAACATTACCCTTCTGGCAGAACCTCTAGGCGAGACCAGGCGGTCTGCCGAGGCAGAACTGCGGGCGAGGCTCGGGCTACCCGACACAAGTATCTGCAAATTGGCAGTAACGGTAAACACCGTGGCCTTTGTGAGTGAAATTTACGCAGGTAGAAATTTGGGACTTAGCTTCTGCACAGGCTCAACAAAGCTGCCATAGCCATGAAAGTCTTTCTTTTCTCGCTGGCGCTTGCATTTAGTCTCGTTCCGCTTGCAGCACAGGCGCAGACCTTCGACTTTTCGGGGTCGATCGTACCCGAGATTTGCAAGTGCAAGCAAATTACGACCCCTGATGGACAGATGACAACTGCGCCTGCCTACGGGTGTGTGCTTCAGACACTCCAGAACGTTATACGTTTCGCGTTCGCACTGGCCTTTCTTATTTCAGTGCTCGCATTTATCTATGCCGGGTTCATGTGGATCACCGCTGGTTCAAATTCAGAAAAAAGAACACAGGGCAAAATCGTGCTTATCAACACTGTACTCGGTATTTTCATAATGCTTGCCGCGTGGCTTGTCGTTGACTTCATTATGAAGACTCTCTATCGGGAGCCAACTGAGTTCGGTCCGTGGAACAGTATTCTTGCCGCTAACGGCGCCAGTGCATGCATTATGCCTACTACTCCAGTCGCACTAACTACCGGGACACTCGATATCGTTACGGGCCAGCCCGTGGGGAGTACAGCCACCGGCAGTAGTAGCGGCAGCGGAAGTAACTGTCCAGCGGCGGACCCTGCAGGGATGGTGGCATTTCCTGCCGAGGCTACGTCGGGGGGAGCAGAGAAAGCATTGCCAGCAACTGTCCGGAACTTTCTGGCTATGCGAGCGGCAGCTTCGCAGGAAGGTATTGACCTTAAGGTTACTGACGGCTACCGACCAGAGTCAGAACAAGTTGATCTCTGGAATAGGCGAGCCAGTATAGGTGTTGTTGCGAAGCCGTGCACACTTGGAGGAAATGGTTCGAATCATAATTCGGGCGAAGCCATAGATATTAATGTCGGTTGCGGCAACGGCAATAGTTCGTGCAATACCCGAGCCTACAACTGGCTCAAAGCAAACGGCGCAAG
>DASVVA010000037.1:0-11650 GCA_036386775.1 Minisyncoccota bacterium | reverse complement strand
GCCCCTGCGACGTACGCAGGTCAGCCGCTTTCAACAAGCACGATCGCTGCTTACGTTACGAACACCACAGCGCCTCTTTTCACGTACTACGACGCTGCGGGCAACCAGCTTCCCGCAGAGTCCACTGACGTGTCGTCGATTGCTTCGGTTACCATTACACTTATGGTCGACCTAAATCCGAGCCGTGCCCCGAATGTATTCACACTTACAGAAACCGCAACGCTCCGTAACCTGCGTGCCATCGAATAATATGCGTACCCCATCACGCGGCTTCATGATGCTCCTCGCACTCGTCTTCGGTGCCGTCTTTATGACGGTGCTCGGAGCATTGTCTAGCGTGACACTTATACAAAACCGCGTACAGAATGCAGCCACGGGGCGTGTCAAAGCAATTGCGCTTGCGGAAGCCGGTCTGGAGTACTACAGGTGGTTTCTTGCTCACAATCCAGGAGACGTCACTAACGGCACAGGCGCCCCGGGACCATACACGTTTGACTACGCTGACCCGGACGGCAGTACTGCAGGCAGCATCAGCCTCGAGATCAGTGGCCAATCCTACTGCGGGCAGCAGGGCTCTATAACCATCCGCTCTACCGGAACACCAGTAAATGAAGACGTCTCACGAACCTTGACCGCGCGGTACGCGCAGCCGACGGTGGCTCGGTACTCATATATCGTGAACGACAGTGTATGGGCTGGCGCCGACCGAGTCATTAGCGGCCCGTATCACAGCAATGGAGGCGTACGTATGGATGGTCTCACCAATGCGCCTGTCACAAGCTCGCTCTCGACATGGACCTGTACGAGCGTTTTTGGGTGCAGCTCCAATCAAACAGTGGAAGGTGTGTTCGGGGAAGGACCACGCCCAGATCTATGGTCCTTCCCTGCACCCCAGCTCGATTTTGCAGGTATCGCCGCGGATTTCGCGAGCCTCAAGGCCACGGCGCAGTCGAACGGTCTTTACCTGCCACGTTACAGCACAGGCAGCACCAACAGTGCTGCGTGGGACAAGGGCTACCATCTTATCTTTAATGCAAACGGCACAGTCACTGTGCGGCGTGTATCTGCTGCGTCGCAGCTTTACGTCACGCCGATTAATAGTGCCGACCCAAATACTGACCGATCGCTCATTAACAATGAGACGGAGTATGCGAACTACACGATCTCAACGGGCTGCGGGCTTATCTTTGTTGAAGACAAGGTATGGATAGAGGGGGTAATTCCCAGCAAGGTAACCGTCGTTGCGGCGAACGTGGCTGACACCGGAATTGCACCCTCGGTAATCCTCAAGAACAACATTGCTTACGCAGGCACTTCGGGCGGACTCACGGTTATCTCTGAACACAACATACTTATTGCGCCGGACGCACCGGCTGCCATGAATCTCTCGGGTGTTTTCATTGCCCAGGGAGGGGCCTTCGGTAGGAACTTGTATCACGCGAATAACTCACGCAACTCGTGTCACGCAACGTACGAGCCCAGGTCTTCGCTCACAATTCAGGGAACAACCGTTTCGAACAAGCGAACAGGCACGAAATGGGCCGGCGGCTGCGGAGCAACTAGCGGGGGGTATCAAAACCGCACCGACGCATACGACCGCAGGCTTGCAGGAGACCCTCCCCCATTTACACCGCCTGTGAGCGGCGACTACCAATTCGTCGAGTGGAGAGAAGAGTAGACGTATATACCGGCGTTGCTGTGACGTGCAGTGCTATGCTTTGTGTATGACATACCAAGGCCACAACTTTGAGCGCGTACAGAGCACAGATGTAAATCGACCAACTGCATTTAGTTGGCGTGACTTTCAGCCAAAGGATTTAAGTGCGATAGGTGGACCGGGAGACCATGCGCCACACCAGCACAAAGCCCTGCAAGAAGACTGCGAGGAACTCATGGATCGTATCGCTGAGAGATCCCGTGGCATTGACTTTACGAAAGCCGATGCAGACCCGCTTCTGGCTATGATTGCCTGGGGCAAGGAGAATGCTGTAGTTACTCCAGACGAGGCAGAAGCCCTTCAAGGCCTTTACGACCCAAAACTCTCGCGGTCGATCCATTAGTCGCTCAATCCGCGCCGCCGTCTAGAGCGGTGCTATCATACGTGCATGTTGATCGTCGGTAACTGGAAGGCGTATGTTGACGACGCGAAGCAGGCAAAAGAGCTCGTCGTACTTGCGCGTCGCGTTGCGGCGAGCGGAAAGCACAGGGTCATCGTTGCGCCTCCGGCACCTTACCTAGGACTACTTTCAAAGAAGGGGAAGAGCAAACTATCTTTTGCCGCGCAGGATGTTTCGAGTGCAGCAGGCGGAGCCCGGACGGGGGAGACGACTGCAGCCATGCTTGCTGATTTTGGAGTTTCGTACGTCATAGTCGGTCATTCTGAACGTCGTCGCGAAGGGGAAACCGACACCTTGGTTGCTACAAAGGCAGGGCAGGCATTTGCTGCGGGCCTTATCCCCATTCTCTGCATTGGGGAGAAGGCGCGCGATATCGATGCGCAGTACTTGAAGGAACTCCGCGCGCAGCTCAATGCGGTTATAACAGCAGTCCCTCAGAAACACCGCGCAAAAATAATTGTTGCCTATGAGCCTGTTTGGGCAATCGGTAAGTCAGCACTCGATGCCATCCAGCCTGGTGATCTTGCAGAAATGGTGCTCTACATTCGTAAGGCGCTTAGTGAACACGTTCCTGCAAAGGAGGCGGCAAAAATGAAAGTCATATACGGCGGCTCGGTCGAGCCTGCAAACATCGCAAGCCTTGCCAAGGAAGGTCTTGTAGACGGCTTCCTTGTCGGTCACGCAAGTGCTGAAGTCAAAAGTTTTGCTGCGCTTATCAAGGCCTTCGCTGCATGAAGCCCAAGATCGGACTCGTTACGTTAGGCGTGCGTGACTTGGCAAAATCTCTCGTCTTCTATCGAGACGGCCTGGGTTTTCCGGTACAGACGGAGAGCGATGACGTTGTATTTTTCAAACTTGAAGGAACCTGGCTAAGTATTCATCCGTACGACAAGCTGGCGGAAGACGCGCGGGTACCCGCAGAAGGTTCTGGTTTTAGTGGCATAACGCTTGCGCACAATGAGCCTTCAAAGGAAGGTGTGGACGCCGTGTACACGCAGGCGCTTGCCGCAGGAGCTAGGGAAGTAAAGAGACCCGAAGATGTCTTTTGGGGAGGATACTCCGGCTACTTTGCTGATCCGGATGGATATCTTTGGGAAGTCGCATGGAACCCGTATACGGACCTAACGTGACATGAAGCTTTTGCTCGTCATCGCGGCACTGGCCGCCGTCGGACTTCTGCTCTATTGGGGCCTACACTTTTATTTGTCACTTAGTGCATCCCGTAAGCTCGTTGAACGCACCACAGCATTTAAGAACCTGTCACAAAACATGAGCGTTCCGCTCCTGGTGCTTGGTGACAGTACCGCAGTCGGAATTGGCGCGAACACTCCCGAAGAAAGTGTTCCAGGACGGGTCGCCGCGTCGCTTAAAGCCACGTTTGTCGAGAATCACGCTGTAGTCGGTGCCACAGTAGACGACCTGCGGTCACAGATTGCGCAAGCGCAACTGCAGCACTATCGACTCATACTTATACAAATAGGCGCAAACGATATGGTTCGCTTCCGTGACGCAGAAGCTGCGGCTGACGTGCTGGCCGATGCGGTTTCGAAGCTTCCTTCCGCAGACAAAGTGATAGTTATTTCTGCAGGCGACCTTGGTACCGCACGTATCTTTCCGCCGCCACTTCGTCATCTCTACTCCAGTATCAATCGCGCCTATCACCGGTCGTTTGCAGACGTCACAAATTCTCAAGGCGTCACCTACGTTGACCTTTCTCGTGGTCCGGGCGCGGAACGATTTGCAGAAGACCCAGCCCAATACTTCGCGGACGACAACTTTCATCTATCGTCAGAAGGATACGGTCTCTGGTTCGAAGCAGTCCAAGGCCATCTTCCGACCCGCTAGCTAAATGAGTTTTCGAGGGAGCGAATGCAGTACTATTGAACGCATGAGGAGCATTCGCTATATCCCGCATCTGGAGAACATTCCCGTCCTCGTGCGCGCTGCACTTAACGTGCCTATCGAGAACGGTGAGGTCGCAAACACATTTCGTCTCCGCAAAGCTCTTCCCACTATTAATTTTCTGCGTCGAGAGAGAGCGCGCATAGTGCTTATCGGGCATATTGGCGATCAAGGCACGGAGACGCTCGAGCCTGTGTATCGCGCGCTTAAGACGCAAATACCGAATATGCGGTTCTGTCCGGCGACGGTTGGCACCGCAGCTCGCGCGGCGGTGCGCGAGCTGCGCGCAGGTGAAGTACTTATGCTCGAGAACCTTAGGCGGCATGCGGGAGAGAAACAAAACGATCCAGCCTTTGCGCTAGAACTTTCTGAACTCGCCGACATTTTCGTACAGGACTCTTTTGATGTCTGCCACCGCACACATGCCTCTGTCGTCGGCATTCCCGAGCACTTGGCGCCATACGCAGGACTTCAGGTTGAAGAAGAGGTTCGAGAGCTCACGAAGGCACTTCGCCCGAAGCGCCCATCGCTTGCAGTTATCGGTGGCGCAAAGTTCTCTACCAAGGAACCGGTTTTAAAGACGCTTCTTAACTCCTACGACAAGGTTTTTGTAGGAGGCGCTCTCGCGAACGACTTTATGATCGAGTGCGGGTATGGCGTAGGCACATCGCTTGTATCAAAGGATGCGGATAAGGAAGCGCTCCGCGCGCTTCTCGAGAATCCGAAGCTCATGTTGCCAATAGACGAAGTGGTTGCTCCGGCAGGGAGTCACGAGGACGACGTGGACGAGCAGACTGTCGGTGTAGATAAGGTGCCAAGCAACCAGGCAATTCTCGACGACGGACCAAAGACAGTCGCTGCGCTCGGAGAGTTCGCGCAGACGGCGAACACGATTCTTTGGAATGGTCCGCTAGGAAATTATGAAAAGGGGTTTGAGGAGGCAACTGAGGCTTTTGCTAAAGAGGTCGCACGCTCGAACGCGTACTCAGTTATCGGTGGCGGAGACACTGTGGCAGCCGTCGAGAAGCTTGGTCTGTCAGATCGCTTCTCTTTCATCTCAACGGGCGGCGGAGCGATGCTGGACTTTATGTCCAAAGGCACACTTCCTGGACTGGCTGCACTTGAGACGAAATAGGCTAGAGCTTCGCGCGAATCGCCTCAGCGAGTCGGGCGAGGTCCCCCGGCTCTTCCTTTGACTGCCAGAACTGGAACTCAGTGCGGTCTTTGCGCGGAATTATGTGGAAGTGTATATGGGGAACCTCCTGGCCAGCCTCTTCACCGTGGTTCGAGTTTATGTGGACGCCTTTCGCGCCAACTGAGTCACGCACAACAGGAGCAATCTTGCGCACGGTTCGCATAATTGCCGCGAGCGTTTCGTCGTCAATATCGAAAATGTTCTTGAATGGTTTCTTGGGAATAACGAGCGTGTGCCCCTCTGCAACAGGGCCTATGTCGAGGAAGGCAAGCGTATCATCGTCCTCGTACACGATGTGCGCCGGAAGTTCTCGGTCGATTATCTTCATGAATACAGTCTTTTCCATACAGGCGTTGTTTAGGCTTCCAGTCTATAATGGGAGAAATCGACTGCAAGCATGTTCTCACTGCACAAGCCACTAGAAGACGCCTTACGCGAAAAACTCAAATCGCACGATGACCTTACTGCTGCGCTTTTGGCACGTCGTGGCATTAAAACTCCCGAAGAAGCAGAAGCATTCCTCTCGCCTTCTTATGATGAACACATCGGTGATCCACTCCAGATATTGAATATGCCGAAGGCGGCAGAGCGCATTTCGCGTGCGCTTGCAGATAACGAACGCATTGCCGTCTGGAGTGACTACGACTGCGATGGCATTCCGGGAGGCGCCCTCCTGCATGACTTTTTCAAAAAGGCGAAGGCCAACTTTACGAACTACATTCCGCATCGACACCTTGAAGGTTTTGGCCTCAATACAAGCGGCCTAGACTCTCTTAAAGAGGATGGCGTATCACTTGTTATCACCGTGGACTGCGGCATCGCAGACGTTGCCGAAGTTGCGTATGCAAATGAACTCGGCATGGATGTCATCATTACCGACCATCACTTGCCCGGTGACGTGCTCCCGCCCGCGTACGCGATCGTTGACCCAAAGCAGGACGGAGAGACGTATCTGTTTCGTGATTTTTGCGGCGGCGGACTTGCATGGAAGCTCGCCTGCGCAGTGCTTGCTGTCGGCTTCCCCGGTCGCGAAGAAATCCCCCTAGGGTGGGAGAAGTGGCTACTTGATATGGCAGCGCTCTCGACGATCGCCGACATGGTACCGCTCTTGGGCGAGAACCGCGTTATCGCAAAGTACGGACTGTTCGTGATGCGTAAATCACCACGTCTGGGTCTTCAAAGGCTGTGCCGTGTTGCACGAGTCAATCAGCGCAAAATCACCGAGGACGATGTCGGCTTTATGATCGCACCGCGCGTGAACGCGGCTTCTCGCATGGGTGACCCACGAGATGCTTTTGAGCTATTTACAACAACTGATGAGAGTCGTGCCGACGAGCTCGCAAAGAAGCTTGAGCAGGTGAACCGCAGTCGAAGAGCGCAGGGTGCGGCGGTTACACGAGCGGTACACGAGCGGCTCACAGCTCTCAAAGAAAAAGGCGAGATTCCACCGGTAATCGTTATGGGCGACCCCAACTGGCGGCCCGGGCTCTTGGGACTTGTCGCAAACTCCGTTGCTGAAGAGTATCAACGGCCGGTCTTCCTCTGGGGACGTGAAGGCGGCACGACTCTTAAAGGCTCATGTCGTGCGGGGGGTAAAGGGGTTTCACTTGTTGCGCTCATGCAGCTTGCAGGCGACGTCTTCGCCGAGTCAGGCGGACACGCGGCGTCAGGGGGATTCACTGTACGCGACGAAGGGATCTTTGAACTTGAAGCGCGATTGTGCGCCGCGCTCGCAGCGCTTCCGCCCGTCGCAGACGCAGATTCAATCGTGTATGCCGACGCCGAACTCTTGGCAGCAGAGGCCCCTCTCACGCATCTGGGTCGTGTGGAACGTCTCGCGCCCTTCGGTATGGGCAACCCAAAGCCCTCTTATGTGGTACGTGATGCAAATCTGCAGAAAGTTTCATGGTTTGGTAAAGGCGAAGAGCACTTGCGTCTCACGCTTACGCGGACAGATGGCTTTGAAACTGCGACCATGGAAGCGATCTCCTTTTATGCGAAGCGGGGTCTTGGAGAACGCTGTATGGAACTTACGGCCGGCTCAACTATCACACTACTTGGCACTCTTGAACGCGACCAGTTTTCGCGAGGGCAGCCTGCGCGTCTCCGCATCCTTGCGGTCGGCGCATAAGAAGAGTACTGCTCTTGCTATACTTGCCGCATGCAGTTCACTCTATATGCCGATGGCGGTGCACGCGGCAACCCCGGCCCGGCCGGATCAGGCGCCGTCGTGTTTGATGCTATGGGCAAACGCGTCGTTGAAGTGTCTGACTATCTGGGTGAGACGACCAATAACGTAGCCGAATATGAGGCGGTGCTCCGTGGACTCACCAAACTCAAAGACACTTATACTGAAGGATTCTTTAACCACATTCCAGTTCTGGTTCGCATGGACAGTAAGCTCGTTGTCGAACAGATGAAAGGTGCATACAAAGTGAAACACCCGAATTTAATCCCGCGCTATTTCGAGCTCCGAAATCTTGTTGCGCGCCACTTCCCGCTTATCACGTTCGAACATGTGCGTCGCGAATTTAATAAAGATGCCGACTTGCTAGCCAACGAGGCCATGGACCGCGGGTCCTCCTAAGGCCGGGAAACGTTTCGAGAAAGGATCGGCTTACGTTCTTATAGTTTCACGTACGTAAAGAGCGCCAGAGATGCTGGCACTCTAAACAGTTCTGAGCCGAGTGCCCTTAAACTGCCGATGACACAAAGCGTCGTTCAACCACATCCCAGTTGAGGTTGTTTAGGAAAGCTTCAACGTACTCGTTCTTCTGCGCGGGCACGTAGTCGACCATGTAGGCATGCTCCCAGAGATCAAGAGCAAGTACGATAGGGAGGCCGGCGAGCTGGCCCAGTTCGTGATCGTTCACAAAAGTCGTATGAAGTGTACGGCCTTTCGGATCGAAGTATACGACGACCCAACCGATGCCGCGGGTGCCGGCGACTTCCTTGATGTGAGCGATGAACAGGTCCCAGCTGCCGTACTTTTTCGAAGCTGCGTCACTCAAGGCAGAATCCGAAGGCGGTGTCGCGCTCTCCTCTAGCTGTTCGAAGTAGTACTCATGCATGCGCATGCCGTCGAACTCAAAGCCGAGGCGCCGGCGAAGCTCGTTCATAAGGTAGGCGTTGTCGATCGGATTGTCCTCCCTAAGCGATGCGACCTTCTCCATAATGAGGTTCACGTGCTTTACGTAGCCTTCGTAGAGGCCCAGGTGCACCTCGACCTGTTTTTGCGAAATGCCTTTAAGCTCCGGAAGTCTGAACGTGCGTGCGGTGTAGGTCATGGTCATGCTTTAAGAATAAGTTGGGCTCAGTATACCGTCCGCGGAAGTGATACGCCCATGAATACCGGCCCGATAAGAATGTAAGATTGGAAGATGGATTCAAAAAAACTCCTAGCCCTACTTGGGTCAATTTTGGTTTTGTTACTCATCTTGCTTGGAGAGGAGGTGCCAAGCTCCAACGTAACACCAAATGAAAGCCGCACAGACTCTGAAGTCGTAAGATCGACCGTCGCCTACCCAATTGTTGAAGTTGTTGATGGAGACACGGTAAAGATTTCTGTAAATGGAAAAATAGAAACGTACCGCTTAATTGGCGTTGATACTCCTGAAACCGTACACCCGACGAAAGGAGTCGAGTGTTTTGGCGTGGAGGCATCAAACAGAGCAAAGACAATTCTTACTGGAGAAAAAGTGTTTATTGAAACTGACTCGTCACAAGGAACATATGACAAATACAACAGGAGGCTGGCCTACATCTTTCTTGAAGACGGAACGAACCTTAACTTGAAGATGATTAGAGAGGGTTACGCTCACGAATATACTTACAGCCTGCCGTACAAGTATCAGTTGCAATTTAAGGAGGCTGAGGTCGCGGCACGATCTAATAAGGTGGGTCTATGGGCAGACAACGCCTGCACCGTCTCTTAGCTGGAGCCTAAGGTAATAAAACAAAAAGCCCGACGTTTCGCCGGGCTTTTTGTTTCTCGAGCCTACTTAACAACGCCTGCGGTTTTAAGCGTCTTGTACGCGCCGTTCTTTTTGATGTGGCGCAGACCTTTAGTGGAGATGTCGACGAGTATAGTCTTGCCAAGCTCCGGGACAAATATCCGGCGCTTCTGGAGGTTTGCTTGACGACGCACCTTTCCGGTTGGGTTGAACTGAGTAGCACGGGTACGGTTAGAGTACCGCCCACCTACCTGGGTTGTTTTGCCGGTGATTGCGCATTCGCGTGCCATAGTTCCCGCATGCTAGCATAGCCGTACCACGAAAAGCAACCATGGAAGCGCCCCTCATCTTTGGAATCGTCGTTCTTATCTTCTCGGTCATTATTCACGAAGTCGCTCACGGGTGGGCGGCCTATGCGCTTGGCGACCCTACGGCCAAGCTCGCAAACCGGCTAACACTCAATCCTGTACGGCACGTTGATTTACTCGGCACCATCATAATTCCCGGACTTCTTTTGCTCTCGAACTCGTCGTTTCTGTTCGGCTGGGCTAAACCGGTTCCGTATAACCCCTACAACCTCCGGAATGCGCGATGGGGAGAGGCGATCGTATCAATTGCGGGCGTACTTACGAACCTCGTTATTGCCCTCATCTTTGCGCTTGTAGCACGCTATGCGACAAGCGTGGGCGCATTTGGGTTCGCCTCACTTGCCGAAGTAGTTGTCTGGATCAACTTGTTACTCGGCATCTTTAACCTTCTCCCTATACCGCCACTCGACGGCTATACGTTCCTCAGAAGCGTCATGCCTATTCGTCGCTCGATGGCGTTTCGCGAATTCGAAGATCGTCTCAGGTCCGGCGGCTTCATGACACTTATCGTGTTCCTCGTCGTGTTCAGCCTCTTCCTTGCGCGGCCGTTCATGCTTCTCGTTGATTACATATTCCGGATATTTGTCGGTGGATAGAACCAAAACAAACCATAGTTTTCCATGCCCAATCTCTTGTAATGGCACAGGTTGGGTGTATAAGGGTTAATGGAACGCAAGAGAGGGGAAGCACGTATGTGCAAGAAGCATAGTAAGGCTCGACGGTTCGGATCATTCCTTGCAGTGCGCGAAGCGATCGGACGATTGCTCAAGACGCAAAGGGACCCCCGAGAGCGGACGAAGCTCGAACGCCGTCACGGCCTCACGCGCCGAAACGAACCGCTCACTGACTCGTCATGAGGTGTCCTCAACCCATATCCCAAGCGCGGCCCTGCCGCGTTTTTATATAACGGCATATAATACTGCGTGATTTGCATTAATCAGGCCGTTCTTATATAGTCTTCTTGACTCCCGCGGGGAGTTTTAATTTCGCAATGCCAACCATCAACCAGCTCTCGAAGACGAGGCGGAAAAGCCGGACCACCAAGTCCAAGGTCCCGGCTCTTGGCCGTGGCTTCAATACGCTGAAGAACCGCCCGACATTTTATGCGGCACCTTTTAAGCGTGGTGTCTGCACGAAGGTAACGACGAAAACTCCCCGCAAGCCAAACTCGGCTATCCGCAAGATCGCTCGCGTGCGCCTTACTAACGGTATGGAGGTTACGGCCTACATTCCGGGCGAGGGCCACAACCTGCAGGAGCACTCAGTAGTGCTGCTTCGCGGCGGTCGTGTGAAGGACATTGGCGTCCAGTACACGGTCGTGCGCGGTAAGCTCGACACGGCAGGTATCGACAAGCGCCGCCGAGGCCGTTCTCGCTATGGTGCTAAAAAGCCTAAAGCGTAGCCTTTAAATAGAATCCATGCGTCAACCAGTAAAGAACAAACACCCGCGCCGCCCTGATTCCGAATACAGTTCGGAAGCCATCACGCGTTTCATCAACACCGTCATGTGGGACGGCAAGAAGGACACTGCACGCAAGGTTGTCTATGACGCACTTGAGATCATCAAGAAGGACGACAAGGATCCGATCGAGACCTTCGAGACCGCGATTCGCAACGTATCGCCTTTGATGGAGGTGCGTTCTCGCCGCGTCGGTGGTGCTAACTACCAGGTTCCGCGTGAAGTGCCACAGCAGCGTCGCGTTTCACTTGCCTACCGCTGGCTCATCAACGCTGCACGCGCAAAGAAAGGCAAGCCGATGGCACAGAAGCTCGCCGACGAGATCATGCTCGCCGTCAACAATGAGGGCTCCGCCATCAAGAAGAAGGACGAGATGCATCGCATGGCCGACGCCAACAAGGCATTCGCTCACTTCGCCTGGTAATTCGTTTTGTACAAAGCAAAGGCGGCGCCCGAAGGTGCCGCCTTTGCTTTGTACAGGCTGGTTGTGGAATTCGAGGCATCTGATTACTATTCCCCTATGACTTCAGAGGAGTACTACGACAAAAAACTGAAGCGCCTACCCAATCCAGAGGCGCGGAGTTTCCCTCGGACCGACACAGACTACGCAAACGTTAAGAAAGTCCACATCGTGGGTGTGTGCGGTACAGCCATGG
>DASVVA010000036.1:0-8104 GCA_036386775.1 Minisyncoccota bacterium | reverse complement strand
AACTCGCGCCGCTATCTCGCTTTGCGCGGGCCGGTCGGCTGTGTAAGCAACCTCGACAAGAGAGCCCCCCGTGAACTCGATTGAAAGCTGAGGTGGAATGAACACAAGTGCGGCAATGGAGCCCAGGAGCAAAAGTCCTGTAAGCCAGAAAAAGAAGCGGCGATGGTTGACGATAAACATACCTAGAGAGCGTTACGGTTACCAAAACCAGTTTCAAGGAGCCGTGTCCACGCAGGTGTCGTCTTTTCCGGAAGGATGGCAAGCAAGAAGACGCGCGTAATCGATACGGCCGTGATTAGAGAGCAAATGACGCCAAGACCAAAAACGAGCGCGAAGCCCTGCACGAGCGAAGTTCCCATCCAGAAAAGGATGATTGATGAGATAAGCATTGTGAAATGACCGTCACGAATGGCAGGCCACGCGCGCGCAAAACCGATGGCGACGGCATCATGCGGCGTCTTCTTTGCGCGCAGCTCTTCCTTCATGCGCTCAAAGATAAGAACGTTCGCGTCTACCGCCATTCCGATGGAAAGAATGAGCGCGGCAATACCTGAGGCGGTAAGTGTTACGGGAATGAACTTAATGAGCGCAATCGTCATGAGGATGTAGATTACGAGTGCAATCGATGCTACGAGACCTGGCAAGCGATACCAGGCGATCATAAAGAGTGCGACGAGGCCAAAGCCTATGAAGCTTGCAGTCAGTCCGGCTTGATAAGCGTCGGCACCTAGGGTCGGCCCAATCGAGTTACTCGATACAAGTTCGATTGGAACCGGTAGCGCGCCGAAGTTAAGGTCCCGCACCATTTCACGCGCCTCCACTGGCGTGAAATTGCCCGTGATGGTCGCCTCCCCTCCCGCAATAGGTTCTTGTATCACTGGCTCTGAAAGCGATACACCATCGAGAAATATTGCGAGCGCCCTACCCACATTGTCCCTAGTGATTTGTTCAAAGAGTGCAGCGCCTTCTTCGTTGAAATGGAGCACGATGACCGCGCCACCAAGGGCGCCAGTTCCCTGTGCGAACTGGAGATCTGCAGAGCTGAGATAACGGCCTGTGAGTCCGGTGACCGCATATGTACTGGTCGCTGTGGTTGTCGCCGAGCTCGTCGCGACATCGTCCACGAGCTTGAACTCCAGTACCGGCGTCTCACCAATGGATTCAACGGCCGCTGCCACATCGGTCACCCCTGGAAGCTCGACCAGGAGTCGGTCCACCTCTGCGCCCGCAACAGCACTAGAACGCTCCAGCTGCACCAACGGCTCAGCAACGCCAAAGAGATTCACGCGACGCTCGATAACCTCACGCAATGAGGCCAGTGCCTCATTTTTGTCACCCACTATGGCAGTTGTGTCTGCCTCGTAAACAAGTTCCGTGCCTCCAGCAAGATCGAGTCCCAACTTCACCGCAAATCGGGAATCTGGATGGTGGGTAGCATAAATGAACCAGCCTAGGAGCGCGGCAGCAACCAAGACTGTTGCTGCCCAAGCGATGTGCCGGGTTCGAGATTCCATAGATAGATAGAGTGTACCGAGACGGGGCTCGGAGGTCAAAACACGACCTTAGAGGGCCACTGCCCCGTAAAGGATATTGATCAGCCCCCACCCGCCGACAACGACGACCCAGAACAAGACTACCCAAAGCAGGTATTTCCAGGGCTTAGAACTTTTGGAAACCGCCTCGGAAATAAAAGCAATAACAGCGGCAAGCGTGCCGAGCGCCCCTACCACAAACAATATGGGAATGAGCACATTATTGAGAAACCCAAGTATGAGTGCCATGTCTTTATCGTACACCCAGCTCAGCCAAGGTAACGACATTATCAAGAAGCCGCACAACGGTCACCGGGCCTACACCGCCAGGCACTGGTGTGAAGATGCTGGCGATTTCCGCGACCCCCTGATCAACATCCCCCCGAAGCGATCCGCCAAGCTCGCTTGTTCCTACGTCAATGACTGCAGCGCCCGGGCGCACATGCTTAGGCGTGATAAGTCCTGCCACTCCCGTTCCCGACACAATGATATCCGCGTCTTTACATGCGGCCACGAGATCTCCCTCTTCCTTAGTCACGATACTGACTACTGCACCCCGCCGCCTAAGCCACTCGGCAACTGGAGCGCCGACGAGCCAGCCCTGTCCCACTACCGCAGCTCTCTTCCCCTCAGGCGTTAGGCCACTCTCCTCAAAGACGGTCGCAACCGCGGCAGCAACAGGGTGTGCCAGTTTTCCTGCGGCGCGCGTACTCGGCGAGAGCACATCCGCATCTTTTCCTGGCGGAATGGCGGCGAGTACCGCTTCGGTATCAATTGTTTCCGGCAACGGGAGCTGCACAATGACCGCATCTTCAGTGACCGTGCCGAGTTCTGCAACGAGCCCCTCTGTTGTTTGTGTCTCATAGGTTCTGACCTCCATGCCGATCCCTGCTTCTGCTGCGAGCCGCTGTTTCATGCGTAGATACGATAGCGTGGCACCTGAAGGAGTTACCGTGATAGCCAAGAAGGTAGGCTTTCGGGGCAACACATTTACACGCTTGGCGATGTCACTAAGGAGGCGCTTTGAAACCGCTTTGCCATTAAAGATGTGAGCCATATTAAGTGCCAGAGAACGAGGCGAGCGCGCGCAGAGTCTTAAGTGCAATGGCCATATCAAGCGCAAAAGAACGGTTTTTCAAATAATAGAGGTCATACGAGAGCTTGCGCCGCGTACGCTCAACGTCCGCTCCGCCGCGAGGCGCGTCATAGTCATATATCTGTGCCCAACCCGAAAGGCCTGGCGCGATTAGATGCCGGATTCCGTAGTACGGAATCTCGTGCTCATAAACTTCGGCAATTTTCGGAAGCTCTGGACGGGGGCCAATGAAGGAGAGGTCCCCCCTAAGGATGTTCCAGAGCTGTGGCAGCTCGTCGATGCGCGTCTTGCGGAGGAACTTGCCGAGTCCTGTCACACGGTTCTGCTTCTGAAGTTCGGGATCGCCGTGGTCGTTTATAAGCATGCTGCGCAACTTTACTATGTTGAACCGCCTTCCACCTGCACCGATTCTCTCGTGGAAAACGAACGGACTGCCCCGCTCAAAGACGAGAAGTACGGCTGCGATAACCACAAAGGGCGCTGCGAACACTATGCCCACGAGCGAGCCCGCAATATCAATCACTCGTTTTAGAGAACTGTAGAGCACGTTGCGCTTTGGCAAGCATTCAAGTATCCAAGCATGATCGATGTGGTCGACTGGTACCTTATCGAAAAGTCCCTCGTAGAACGTTGCGAACTCACTAAAGGATACGCCGGAAACCATGAGTTCGTAGAGTGCGGGGAGCTCTGCGCGGACGTCTTCGTTACGCGTGTCGATCACAACAAAACGTACGCCCTCGTCAACAGCCCTCTTTACTCGCCTGCACAACTCGCCGGGCACAAGCGTCCCTGTGTCGATATGGGCATCGAATTGTATGTAGTACTTGGGCTGATCATTCACTTCCCGAAGTACAGTTTCTACCAAAGGACCCGTTCCTACTAGAAGTGCATGCTCGCGCCCTGCAAGTGACAGATAGGGCACTACGAAGAAGCGCCACACGCTAATAAGCGCGACCGATATAGCCATATAGAGCGCAAGGATGGTTTTGGGCGCAATGGCAAACGGCAACACAAAGAAAAAGACAGCAGCAAGAAGCGTGCCTGCGAGCTGGGCGCCCAGAATGCGCACACCGAGCACGCGCTTTACGAGACGTGTCTGTCGTTCATAAAGGCCAGCAATAAAGAATATGAGGAGTGCGGCAGCAAAAACCGGCACGAAAGCGTAGACGTGTGAGTAGAAGTAGTCCGAAGATGGCGCTGAGAGGTTTCGGGCCGCCAGCGCGAGCCACAGCGAAATCACGAGGAGAAGCACGTCTCCAGCAAGCAAAAAAGCCGTTTCGCGGCGCGCAGAAACCATGATGTCGCTTACTATAACTCTTTTTATGGCGGCCAGGTATCGATACTTGCTACCTCGCCCATATCTCGTACAGTTACTCTATATATGGAAGGGCTCTCAGGGAAGCGCATTCTTTTTGTCGTCACCAAATCTAACTGGGGTGGAGCTCAAGTCTACGTCTACAAACTCGCATGTCGCTTCAAAGAGGCGGGCGCGATCGTGTCCGTTGCTTTGGGTGGTACCGGGCTTCCTGGGAGCGACACGGGACTACTCGCTGCACGACTTACGGAAGCAGGCATACCCTTTCATGTCATTCCGTCGTTTGTGCGCGAAATCTCTTTCAAAGAAGAGCTCGGCGCGTTTAGGGGGCTTCGCGAACTTATTCGTCGCGAACGACTTGACGTACTACACCTCAACAGCGGTAAGGCAGGGTTGCTGGGAGCGCTTGCTGGTCGGCTTGAACGTATACCACGAATCGTATTCACAGCCCACGGCTGGGCACATCGCGAATCCCGATCGATCGTCTGGCGTATGGTCGTGTGGAAGGGCGCCTGGTTCACCGTGCTTTTGTGCCATGCAGTGATCGTGCTTTCTGAGCTCGACCGAAAAGCTGCCCCCGCTCTCCTCCGCAAACGAAAGATACACATTGTTCGCAACGGCGCGGCAGTTGGTAGTCTCCATACCCGCGAAGAAGCCCGGCGCTTCCTCGCACCAACTATTCCTGAACTCGAGCGGCTTCCTAAGTGGGTTTTAATGACCGCCGAACTTACGCGCAATAAGGGCGTTGACCTGGCCATTCGCGCGTTTGCAGGTGTTTCGACGAATCTGGACGACACTGCGCTCGTAGTCGTTGGCGAAGGCGAGGATCACGCCGAACTGACCAAGCTCATTGCTGACTACCGTCTTCAAAAGCGAGCCTTTCTTCTTGGCTTTGTGCCCGATGCCGCAAAGTATCTCGTCGCGGGCAATGTCTTCGTTCTCCCATCTCGCAAGGAAGGGCTCCCATTCGTTTTGCTCGAGGCTGGACTGGCTTCCCTACCAGTTATCGCAAGCCGTGTAGGCGGCGTTCCTGAAATTGTTGATCACGAAAAAAGCGGGCTCCTTATTCGCACTGGAGACGTAGACGGTTTGGCTGACAGCATGACCCGGCTCCTTACCAATCCAGACGAAGCACATGCCTTAGGCGAAGAGCTTAATAAAGTGGTCCGTGAAAGGTTCTCGGAAGAGGATATGCTCTCCGGCACTGCAAGTATTTATTTGAAAAAGTAACTGTTTCTGGGTTATCCCTCGTATTCCTGCTGTGAAGCCTCCCGCGGGACCGAGCGCCCCTGCTGCGCTAGCGAAGCAACAATACCAAGCGCGATAAACTCTACGAGTACGTGGGATCCTCCAGAGCTCATGAACGGAATCGTTGTGCCTGTAACCGGCAGGAGGCCGAGGTTAATACCTGCATGAATTGCTATGTGCGCGCTGAAAAGTATTGCGACGCCGATGGCGAATAAGGCGTCAAAGTTAGTCGCCGCTAGACGTGAAATTTTAAGCAGTTGAAATAGAAGTAGCGCAAAAAGCGACAGCAGCAGGACAACACCCACGAAACCCCACTCCTCGGCAAAAGCCGCAAAAATGAAGTCGGTCTCGTACTCAGGAAGGAAACGGAGTTTTGACTGTGTGCCATATCCTATGCCCTTCCCTAGAAGTTGGCCGCTGCCTGCGGCGACGGTCGCCTGGTAGGCGTTGTACCCGCTCCCACGTATATCGGCTGCGGGATTAAGAAAGGCGAGAATACGCGTGCGCTGATAGTCGTGCAGACCGAAAAGCCAGAGCCCGGTCGCGGCAACGGCACCCGTTACCAGCACGACGGCCAAGTGCTTTTTCGAAATTCCCGAAACCAATACCATGCCGAACCATATAGCCATTAGAATCGCTGCGGTGCCAAGGTCTGGCTGTACGAGCACAAGTAACACGATAGCGGCGACATACATGCCCGAAATCACGATATGGCGGATGTATCCCATCTCCATGTGCCGACGCGAAAAGTACTTTGCGAGGAGCGCGATGACAACAAGTTTGGCAAGGTCGGCTGGTTGAAAGGAAAAGAAGCCAAAATTAAACCAGCTTTTGGCGCCCTGGATGGTATCTCCGACTACGAGCACGAGACACAGCAAACCGATAATAGCGAGGTACCCCGCAACAATTACAGGCGTGCGGCGAATGAATCTAAGGTCAGTGGCTGCGGCGATAAAATATGCGGCGATACCGATACCTATCCATATAAGCTGTCGTGGTGCCAGTGAGGCCGACCCATCGAAAGGATGGATCGTAAGCACGCCCAGGAGTGACAGCGTAACCCCAAGTACCAAAAGCGGCCAGGTTGTGAAAACCGCTCCCCAGGAATGCGTGCGGACGATTTCACTCATGAATTACGGTGCACGGCTCCCAACTTTAGGTACTGGTAATATCTCAACACGCGGCGTGGATACGCTAAATGGAGCGTTCCATGTGAACACCAGTGACACCGTTCCTTGCGAAGGAAGCGTGGGTACCAGGGTCTGCGATGCGGCAATGACATTACCCTCAACATCGAAAATCGTGGCAACGAGTGTCGTATCGTAGAACGGCTTCGCGAGCGGATTCACAAGCGTTGCCGTTACTCGTGGTCGCTCGCCCTCCACTACCACGATCTGCTCTGTCGTCGGAAGCGTGAGCCGGTTCTGGGCTTTGGTCCACACAATGTCTTCCGGCACGGGAGTAAGAAAGGCCTGCGCTGCCTCTTCTCCCCGGGCGACATCCGGCAAATAAACCGGTACCGTCATGGAAGCAGGCAAATCCACCTTTACGGTCTTCTGTGCAAGACGCTGTTGGTTTGCGTCATACACTTCCAGCAAGAACGGCGCGCCCTTGGCTTCGGCATCAAGGTTTGGGTTATCGACATACGCGATGACATCAGTACGGCCAGACTGAGGCGAAAGCACCCGCACGAAACGAACCGCCGGCGGGGACGAAACCTGGAACGGGCAAAGTCTCTGGCATTCACCGCCACAGTCGACGCCTGCTTCACCCTGGTTCTGCTTCCGGTCGGTACATGTAGGCACCTTGTAGAAAATACTGAAGAAAAGTATGGCAAGCGCAGCCAGCGCTAACAGAGTCGCTATCGCGATAATGATCGCCCGCCGGCGTCCTGCCCATGACATTCTCTAATTATACAGCCAATGAAATCAAAAACCGCCCGAGGGCGGTTTTTGATTCTAGACACTAACGTGCCCGGAACGCTGGCGACAACCTACTCTTCCCCCGAGGGAGTACCATCGGCTCAAGAGGGCTTAACTGCCGTGTTCGGAATGGGAACGGGTGTGGCCCCTCCGATAAATCACCAGCGTTCCGGGCGCGTTCGCGTCCGAAAACAAATACGTAAGGTATCACAAATAAGTCAGTGCTATGCAGAATTCCGCACTGGGAACATTGGGCATATTAGTACTCCTCGACTGAACACATTGCTGTGCGTACATCTAGAGCCTATCAACCTAGTAATCTGCTAGGTGCCTCATAACGATTCCTAATCTTTGAGTGGGCTTCCCGCTTATATGCTTTCAGCAGTTATCCCGTCCCGACATAGCTACCCAGCGGTGCTCCTGGCGGAACAGCTGGTAGACCAGAGGTCAGTTCACCCCGGTCCTCTCGTACTAGGGGCAACGCTCATCAAGAATCAACGCCTGTAGTAGATAGGAGACCAACCTGTCTCACGCATTTCGTTGACTTCCATTACTGGAAGGATCGGACTGTAACTTCACGAGGTCTTCGTGACTGACATTCAGTCTCTAGAGGCAGGTTTCCCTTTCCTTCGGAGTTGCCCTTTCGTTTAGTAACGAAGTGGGGTTTCTCCGATATAAGTCAGTTTTCTCATACGCATTCCTGCGCATGACCGCCGTGTCATTGTTGGTTCTTCTCTCTTTTAATAGACGAAAGACATTCACTCATCGCACTTTTTCGAATTCTGACAACAGAAATCTCGAAGGGATTCAGACGGTGTGAGAATTCAGTATTGCTACTCAATTCCCACACGGTCTGAACCCAGCTCGCGTACCTTTTTAATTGGCGAACAGCCAAACGCTTGGGACCTTCTCCAGCCCCGCGCTAAGGTGAGCCGACATCGAGGTGCCGAACTCCGCCGTCGCTATGGACGCTTGGGCGGAACTAGCCTGT
>DASVVA010000035.1:0-12602 GCA_036386775.1 Minisyncoccota bacterium | reverse complement strand
CAGGGTCCTTGCCCATTCAACACCAACTCATTCTGGTGCCATTCCTTTTTATATTCTTCCTAGTCTGGCAACACCGGGAGATGCGTAAGGCGCGCCCAGAGGAAAGGGTCGACTAAGGGACGGCAGTGCCGTCCCTGTTTTTATGCTATGCGCTCTTTCTCTTTCGTGTCGCCGCAGCTTTCTTCGCCGAGGCCTTACGGGCTGTCTTAGGCCGAGCAGCTGATGCCGCGCCTCCCCTTTTTCCGCCTTTTGTCGACGGGCTCGTGTCCTTCTTTTTGCCACGGCCGCTACCACTTTTATTGCCACCTTTATCCTGTTTATTCACTGTGGCCCAGGCGCGAGCCTCTGCTTCTTCCTTCGGTGTACCGCGCTTCTCGTAGCCTTTCTCAATGTGTTCAGCCTGGCGTTTTTGCTTTTCAGTATATGCTGACTTATCCCCTCTTGGCATCAGAAAGTTGGTTAATCGAATAGAATGGCCTAAGCAAAACTGGGACCATTATATTCAGTCTCGGTTATAACGGACTGCGTCCTTGAATGATGCGAACAATGACCACAATGACGGCGATCACGAGGAGGATGTGAATGAAACCACCGAGTTCATACGGTCCAACGAATCCGAAGAGCCAGAGCACGATAAGCAGTGCGGCGATGGTCATGAGCATAAGCGTGCGTGTTAATCGTAAGGCTTAAGAGAGATTCTTAAGTACAGAAACTGTAGAGCCACTTCGCTGAAGCAGGCATGAAGCTAAACGTAATTTGGCGGTGTACCGGGGCGGTAATCGAAGTGGAAGAATTCGTTCTTAGTCCCAATGCGGAAATCTCGTTCCAACATGATGCCTGCAAGATAATCCTGCATCTCTTGATACTTTCTCGAGTCGTCATCGTCTTTCCCTCGATAGAAGCCCACAAAAAGAGACGGGACGCCGTCTTCGCGCCTGCGCATTAGCACTTCCGTATTACTGCTTGCGTCCCACAGTGTGACGTCGACTGAAAGCCCTTTTGCGTGAGGCATGTCAGTCATATTGAGGAGCGAGTCTGTGGTCTCCTTACCAAACTTCTCTACGCGCCGGTCGTACACAATTCTGTAAAGCGCTTCTGGACGCAGCCCCTCTTTTACATAAAGTCGAAAGCCGCGCTTCTGAAGCTCCTGGTCTACTTCCTGAAGCGGAGCGATGAGGTCTTTGTGCACAAGCACCCGGTCGTTAGTAACTCCTGCACTTGTGACATCTTCTTGCGTAAGCCCGTGAGCAGTGCACTTGTGCCAGTAGTAGTTGCTGCCGAGCAGCCCGTGCTCGTCTAGGTATACGAAGTCCGGTGTCTCCATATACCCAATAATACTCTAAGTTTAGCGGCGAGCCTTCGCGCGCTCACTTTCGGTAAGCTGCTGCTTTCGCAGGCGCACGCTCGTAGGCGTGATCTCGAGGTACTCGTCCTCTGCCATCACTTCAAGGCCACGCTCAATGGTGAGTGTGTAAGGCGGAACGAGCGTGATAGCCTCGTCGTTGCCTGACGAACGCACGTTGGTGAGATTCTTGCCCTTCGTGGGGTTCACTATCATTTCTTCACCCTTACTCGTATTACCAAGCACCATTCCCTCATATACGTCGATAGCAGGACCGATGTAGAGCATGCCGCGCTCTTGAAGGCCCCATAACGCGTAACCAAGCGCCTTGCCGGAAGCCATGGAGATCATGGAGCCAACGGCGCGCTTCTTGATCTCGCCCGCAAACGGCTTGAAGCCGATAACGCGCGAAGACAGAATACCCTCACCCTTTGTGTCGATAACGAACTGATTGCGGTAGCCGAGAAGGCCGCGTGTTGGACCCTCAAGTGTAAGGCGAACAAGGTCGTCGTGCTGCACCATGTTTTGAAGTACAAAGGCGCGCGTACCGAGGCGCTCGATGACCGCACCCTGGTAGGCGCTTGGAATATCGATGATGACCTCTTCATATGGCTCGAGCTTCTGGCCTTCCTCCTCGCGGACGATAACCTGAGGCTGCGATACCTGCACCTCATACCCCGACCGGCGCATGTTTTCCAAAAGAATGGCGATATGGAGCTCGCCGCGACCTGAGACCTTGAAAGCGTCCGGCGAAACGAAGTCCACCTTTAGACCTACGTTCACTTCAAGCTCGCGTTCGAGATACTCGCGGAGCTGGCGGGAGGTCACGTACTTCCCTTCACGGCCAGCAAAGGGCGAATTGTTCACGAGAAAGTTCACCGTAATGGTAGGCTCGTCGATGGCAATAGCCGGCAGTGGCGCGGCCGCAGCATCAGTCGTTACCGTTTCTCCGATGTAGATGTCGGCGAGACCTGCGATCATAACAATGTCGCCTGCCTGCGCTTCAGGAACTTCAGTGCGCTCAATACCCTTAAAGGTAAAAAGTTTGGTGAGCTTACCTGAGCGCGCCTCACCGGAAGGCTTAAGAACCGTAACAGGCTCCCCCACCTTCACCTTTCCCTCGTATACGCGGGCAATCGCCAGGCGCCCGAGGAAGTTATCGTAAGCGAGGTTGAAGGCCTGAAGCCGAAGCGGCTTCTCAACGAGCTCTGGCGTCACTGCGGATGGCACTTCCGCAAGTATCGTGTCTAGCAGTGGTGTGAGGTCCTTGCGCTCGTCGTCGAGTTTCTTCATCGCTACGCCTTCACGGCCAATGGCGTAGACCACCGTGAAGTCGGCCTGCTCGTCGGACGCACCAAGCTCGAGAAAAAGTTCGAGTACCTGCTCTTCAGCACGCGCCGGATCTGCAGCAGGTTTATCAATCTTGTTGAGTACGACAATGGGCTTGAGTCCGAGCTCGAGCGACTTCTTAAGCACAAAGCGGGTCTGGGGCATCGGTCCCTCCTGAGCGTCGACCACCAGAAGTACTGAGTCAATCGAACGGAGCACGCGCTCGACTTCAGAGCCGAAGTCTGCGTGACCGGGAGTATCAACGATGTTGATCTTTGTTTCCTTATATTCGATAGATGTGTTCTTCGAGTAAATGGTAATGCCGCGTTCCTGCTCAAGGGTGTTGCTGTCCATGGACACACCTTCAGCCACGGCACCGGTCTGACGCATAAGCGCGTCCGTAAGTGTCGTCTTGCCGTGGTCCACGTGCGCGATGATGGCGATGTTCCTGATTTCCATGCAGTCAATAAAAAATGCCCGGAGGGCGTATTAGTTACAGAATACCCGCATATGGCCGTCGAGTCAATTTGGCCGCGGACTTGTTATCGCAAATACGTGTCCACGTTCGCCCGTTGCCCGTCATAGGTGTCCGAGCAATGGATCTGCTGATCTGAGTGGATGTAGAACAGACAGTTTGTGCGCTCAGGGTTGAGCGCAGCCTCTACGGAGGCAACAGACGGATTGTTAATAGGGTGCGGAGGAAGACCCGCGTGCTTATATGTATTAAATGGTGAATTTATATACTTGTCTTCACTTTGCGGTACCGGCCACCACTCCCCGGTTCTGCCACGCGCATACTGCAGCGTTGCGTCGACCTGTAGCTTCATACCGCGGTCAACGCGGTTCCAAAGAATGCCCGCAACAAGTTCACGGTCGTAAGGACTTGCCTCTCGGTCAACGAGCGAGGCAAGAGTAAGTACGTCATTCCAGTCCATGCCCTTCTGTCGCGCCTCTTCAGCATACGGAGCAAAGACGTCCGCAAAGCGGCCGCGCAGACGCGCCGCAATAGCCGGCGGCTCCTGATCGGTGGGTATGAGATAAGTGTCTGGGTAATAGACACCCTCAGCTAGGTCGGCGTCTACTTCAGTTGTCGTCTTCCAGGCTGCTTTCTGTGTTTCGTCCCAAAAAAGTTCACGCGCGAGAATCTCGCCTATTTCTTCTTTACGAACGCGGGGTGGGATGGTGACAAATACGAGTCCGGGGCGAGCAGCGAGCGTCTCTGCAATGACCCAGAGGTCCATATGCTTCCCTATGGTGTATCCGCCCGGACCTATTCCCTCGGGGCGGGCTCCGCGCAAAACAGCACGAGTGAGCCAAGTGCTTTGTACATAGCCCTGCTCCTTAAGCTCAGCCGCTACTTGTGCATTCGTTTGACCAGGTTCTACGATAAACTGCTCGGCCTTTGCATAGTCGAGCGTGGGGCCGAAGAAATGTGAGTACAAAAACGCACCAACAACCAGTCCTATAACTAGACCTATACCCGCCAGGCGAAGCCTGCGGGGAGTAAAGAACCGCCCACCAAAGAATTTACCGCTGGGGAGCGTGCGCATCCCTCCTATGGTAGCACTTGAGCGCTACTGTAGCGGAAGTTAGGCCAAGTGCCTGCGCTTCTCTACGAAAAGTTCCTCTATGAGGTGATCAAGAGAGTAACGGAGCCTCCGAAGGAACTTGCGTGCAAGAAAACGTGTACTGTGGCGGTTGTCGGTTCGATATGCCATACGGCAAATGTATACGTTGTTGCATGAACTATAAGTGAACTGTTATGCACAAATATCTAATGCGCAGTTCCTAAGTGTGGGATTGAAATGGTTTTCTTGCGCTGACTTATCGGAAGCACAACAGTCCTTCCACGAGCCTCCCTTTCGTCCTCGCTATCGGTAATAGCGTCAAGGCTTTCGGCCAGAAAGACGGTGTGCCGGCCGTACTTATGATTTAGACGATCGACCGCAGACAGAAGTGGTGCTTCGCGTTCAACGCGATCACTTGCACCAAAAAGGTCGGGGGTAACAGCTGCCTCGGACGTAAGGACGTAGAGACCGATACCTGTGGCGCGGTACTCAACTCCCGGTTCGTACACATCATGAAAGTGCGTCTCGACTGCGCGCAAAAACTCGCGCGGATCGTTAAGCCATATACCAAGGTCAAGCGTAAGGCCCTGATATTGAAACGCCTGAGTCTTAAGATAAAAGCGGCACAAGCGCGCCTTCACCTTGTGCCGTCTCGCCTTAGCGCACGCGTCTTCGAGATTCTTCGCGAGTTGCGATAACAGGTGCCGAGGGTCGCGTGTGCGAGGGAACGTGTGCGACTTGATTATCGACTGCGGGGCACTCCCTTCTGTTCCAATCTCCTTTACAAAACCACCGTTAAGCTCGGTCCAGATCTCCTGGTACGGCTTACTGATTTTCTTTTGCTTAAGCCACGCCTGATCTTTTGACGCGAAATCGAGTGCCGACCGGATGCCAAAACGTTCAAGCGTAAGGCTCGTCGAGAATCCTACGCCCCATATGCCGCCCATTGGAATATCCCGAATGAAGTCGGTAACGGCTTCGCGCGGAATAGCCGTAAAGCCGGCGGGCTTGCGCCAGCTTGAGGCAACCTTCGCCAGTGTCTTATTAGGAGCCAGTCCAACACCGAACGTAATCCCGAGATCGCTTTCAAGCTGACGCTTGATCATGAGCGCAATATCTTCATAGCTATTCCTGTAGCTTCCTGTTAGCCCCGTAATATCGGCGAAGCACTCATCGATACTGTACTCTTCGACCTCGGGCGTAAACCCGCGCACGATGCGGTACATACGATGCGCGTAGATTGAATAGGCTGTGTAATTTCCGGGCACGATAACAGCGTCGGGGCAGACCGTACGCACCTCCCGCATATTCATTCCGCGCCTGACACCGGCCTTCTTAGCCTCAATGCTCATGGCGGTCGCCGCACCGCGCTCTCCGCCGGTCACGACCGGCTTGCCGCGCAAGCGCCAGTCAAGCGCCTGCTCGACTGAGGCAAAGAAACTATCTCCATCAAGATGCACTACTGCCTTGCTCCACGTCATACTAGTGATACTTCCGAAAGGTTGCTGTGACGACACCGATAATTTCTCCTTCGCTGGGATAAAGGTCCGGATAGTTCTCGTTTGCTGCCTCAAGGCAGTATCGGCCCCGCTTCTTGCGCAGGTATTTGAGCGTGTGGCCTTCCTCGGTGAGCGCCACGACAATGTCACCCACCTTGTAGTTCGAAGTCCGTTCGAAGACGACCATATCGCCGTGATGGATACCTGCGTCCTGCATGGAGTCCCCTTCGACGGTTAGGAGATAGCTTGCATCTGGGCGTCTTAAAAGATACTCCCCGATGCTGATGGTATCGGCAATCTCCTCCTCAGCAGGAGCGGCGAAGCCGGCACGAATGTGCCCAAGAAGTGGCACCGTATGGAAGGCGGCACCCGGGATGAGTTTGCCGGTCTGGTCTTTCTCAACAACCCCCTTCTTCTCAAGTTGTTTTGCTACGTAAAAGGCCGAACTCCTGGAGGCGAGCTTGAAAAGCTTCATGAGCTCGGTCACGGAAGGCATGCGCTTATACTCGCGATAGAACGCCCGCACCCTGTCCGTGTGCTTATCTGACATAGAGGAAGCTTATCGAACATTTGTTCGATAAGCAACCCTATCCTTCCGGATTGCAACTCTTCTCAAGCAGTGGCCGGACACGCTCAGCAATGCGCATATATCCCGCCTCGTTTGGATGAATCGAATCGCTCATATATGTTTCGCTGCCTATAAGACCTGACAAAACGTTCGAAACATAAACTGCCTGGTGCTTATCTCGAAGGCGTTCAAACATGTCCGGATATGGATCATCCCACGGCAACCCGCCCAGAACTCCTAAAAGCACTACCCTACTGCCCGAGGCCGTAAGTTGTCCGAGAATGCTGTCGAGGTTTGTTTCGGTCTCTGTCGTGGGCACTCGACGAAGTGCGTCATTCCCCCCCAGAAGCACTATTACAACATCCGGGTCTTCTGCGAGGACCGCATCAATGCGCTTGCGCGCAGTAGCGCTTGTATCACCACCACGACCGAGATTCTTGATCGGTATACCCGAAGCTTCCGAAAGCATTGATACAAAACCTCCCGAGGTCGTAGCTCCCTGCCCTTCCACAAGGCTGTCGCCGAAAGCGACAACCTTGGGGGCAGGGATCCGGTCCCTGCAAGCCAACTCAGAAGTAGTTTCGCGTAGCAGATACCACGCAGTAACCCCTGCCCCGACAGCAAGCAAAAGGAAAATGGCTAAAAATTGAAGTTTCATGAGTACGTATAACCTGCCAACGCATCGGTTAAAAAAAGCGGTACGCTAGACGACGCAACAGCTTACGTAGCTCCTCTGCCACAAGAATGCTCGAGGCAACAGCGATACAGAGCAGCCACTCGCTCTGCGACAGCGGCGTTGTGTGCAGTAGGTTTTGGAGGACGGGCAGATGAAGCGCGAGAACTTGAAGCGCGATAACAATTAAAGTTGCCCCGATTAAATAGATGTTCCCAAACGGGTTCATGCGCAGAAGGGACTCCTTTTCTGAGCGACAGTTCCACGCATTGAACCACTGGAAGACGGCGAGTGTTGTCATCGACATAGTTAGAGCCTTTGTCATGTCGCCAAGCGCTACATATTGCGAGAAAACCCAGAGCGTACCCACGGCCATTGGTATCGCCATTACAAGCATACGTATGAGCATTAGACGATCGATCAAGTACTTCGCAGGACGCTTGAAGGGTTCAGCGAGGATATTTTTTTCTTTAGGCTCCATAGCGAGCGCCACATCAAGGAAACCGTCAGTAACAAAGTTAAGCCAAATGATCTGGGCAGCCAGCACAGGAAGCGGCATGCCGAGAAATAGCGCAGCAATGATTGTGAGAGCCTCACCAACCGAGGTTGAAAACAGGTAAAGAACAACCTTTTTGATGGTCTTATAGATACTCCTTCCCTCTTCAACTGCAGAAACAATGCTCCCAAAATTATCGTCGAGAAGCACAATGTCGGCAGCTTCTTTCGCGACTTCAGTACCGATCGCTCCCATCGCCACCCCCAAGTCCGCGGCCACAAGCGAGGGAGCGTCGTTCACACCGTCTCCGGTCATTGCAACAATATCGCCACGTGAACGGTAGGCGCGAATGATGCGGAGCTTGTGCTCGGGAGTGACTCGCGCGAAGACCGAAACGTTGGCAAGCTTGTGCGCGAGCTCTACGTCGTTCAGCGCATCGATCTCTTCCCCCGTTGCCACTTCGTCGCCCTCCTTAAAGATGCCGATCTCGCGCGCGATCGACGTGGCTGTAAGCCGGTGATCCCCCGTAATCATCACCACCTTGATGCCAGCGCCCTCTGCCCGTGCCATGGCGTCCTTCACCTCCGGACGAAGCGCGTCGCGCATAGCGTAAAAACCACCAAAGGTAAGGTGTTCGAGAACGCGATCTTCAAGAGCCATATGCTCAGTACGGCGAGACGCAAAGCCAATAACACGTAACCCCTCCCTTGAAAGCCCTTGCATCACTCGTTCAATTTCCTCGTATGTTTCTGGAGTCAGCGGCTCATTCTTCTCTTCCACGCAAATACTTGTACAAAGAGCGAGCACAGCCTCAGGCGCCCCAACAACGGCTGCCAGGTTCTTGTCTCCGTCTTGATGCAGAGTCGCGTGATACTTCAAACGATAATCAAACGGCATTTCGGAAAGAAGCGGCGCCTCACCTTCAAGGTCCGTCTTGGTAAACCCGGTCTTTGCGCCAAAAACCGCAAGCGCCGCCTCGGTTGGGTCCCCCGATACCCTCCATCGATGCTCTTCCTCGCTGTACATGGTTTGTGCGTTTGCGGAAAAAACGCCAATCTTGCCCGCAAGCAGAAGTTCCGGGTGGTTCGGAGGCTCAACGACTATTCCTTCGCTCATAACTGAGCCGGTTGGCTCGTATCCGCTGCCGGTCACCGTAAACATCTTGCCGTTGGTCCAGATGCGCTCGACCGTGAGCTCGTTGCGTGTGAGGGTCCCTGTCTTGTCGACTGCAATTATGCGCGCCTGTCCGAGCGCCTCGACCGCCTGAAGCTTCTTCACGAGCACGTTGCGCTTTCCCATTCGCCATACGCCCGTAGCAAGCACAAGCGTCATAACGATGGGCAGGCCTTCAGGGATAACCGAGACGGCAAGCGCAACTACAGTCGAAAACATCGTTGCCGCCGTATGTCCGTAAGCCAGCCCCGCAAGAAACAGAAGTGCCCCGCCGACCATAACAACCCAGATAATGGCGCGCGAGAGGTTTCGAATATTCGTTTTCAGAGGTACGTCCGTATCGATGCCGGAAAGCTCGCTGGCAATCTTGCCGATCTCAGTATCAAGGCCCGTAGCAACGACTACAGCGCGACCGGTACCACTGGTTATATTGCTCCCCTTAAAGACCATGTTGGTACGGTCCGCAAGTGGCGCCTCGGCTGATAGCGCAGCGTCATCAACCTTTGAAATAGGCTCGGACTCGCCTGTGAGGGAAGCCTCATCCACCTGCAGGCTTCGCGATGACAGGAGGCGCGCATCAGCTGGTACTTTGGATCCCTCCTCTAAAAGAACAATGTCGCCCCGCACGACCTCGCAGTCGCGAATAATAAGTTCCTTTCCGTCGCGCAGCACTGTGGCAGATGTCTCTGCAAAACGCTTGAGCGCCCGGAGTGTGTTCTGTGCACGTCCCTCCTGTACTGCCCCCACAATACTGTTGAAGACAAGTACAAAGAGGACGATAAGTGCGTCGCCTAAGTCGCCAGTAAGGTACATGACGACGCTTGCTGCAAGCAGCAGGTAAATGAGGGGGCTCTCGAACTGACGCAGGAAAATAGTAGGGTACCCGTCAGACTTTGCCTCCGGTAGTTTATTCTGCCCGTAGTTTAGGAGGCGGCGTGCCGCCTCCTCCTTTGAAAGTCCCTGTGCGTTTGTTTCAAGCTCACGCAGGACCAATTCGCCCGCAAGTGCATGCCAAGAATGATTCACGGGACTATTGTAACAGGCCCGCCTTCTTCCCCCTTACTAGAAAACTACTAGAAATATCCAAATCCTTTGCCTGCGAGGTAGAGCCCCGCAAATACCGAAAGCGCGCCGCCAATGACATACCACACCGGCTTGTTGAAGTAACCAATGAACTTACGGGTAGTTTTCGCAGGTGCAGCCAGGTAAATGACGCCCTCGATAACGAGCATGTAACCAATTAGTGAGATTAGGCCGGCAAGATCTGGGAGAGTGAAGCCCGGGAAGGCCAAAATAAGGCCCAGACCGGCAATTATTTCGATGACAGCGATGGTGAGAAGAAGTGCACGCTCATCAGCGAATCGCGCAATCGTTGGCATAACCGCATCGCGGCGCACGAAGATGATGGCACCAATGATAATGAAATAGAGGCCGAACAGCTTCGCGAAGAAAAGTTCCATACCGTAACGGTAACACGCAATTGGCAAGGGCAAGGCGGTGGCAGTGGATTTCTATAAGGTAAGATGGGGTCTATCCATGACCATTCTCGAAGCCATTCTGCTCGGAGTTCTTGAGGGAGCAACTGAGTTCCTTCCAATCTCCTCGACAGGTCATCTTATCCTTGGAAGTCACCTGCTTGCGATTCCCGAAACCCCTTTCCTAACAAGCTTCCTAATTGCCATCCAGCTTGGCGCAATCGGCGCGGTCATCGTTACATATTGGAGGTCCTTTCTCGACTTCCAAATACTCAAACGACTTTTTGCCGCTTTCGTCCCAACTGCCGTCATTGGCTTTGCTCTCTATAAGCTAATTAAGGGTTATCTGCTCGGCAATGAGTGGATCGTAGTGATCGCCCTTCTTGTCGGAGGTATCCTGCTCATCGTATTCGAGCTCCTACACAAAGAAAGGGATGGGGGTGCCGAAACCATCGGAGCAATCCGCTACCGTGACGCTGTGGCTATCGGCCTTTTTCAAGCGCTCGCTATCGTCCCTGGTGTCTCCCGTTCAGCAGCATCAATTGCGGGCGGTCTCCTGCTTGGCATTCGTCGCGTCGCTATCGTTGAGTTCTCCTTCCTTCTTGCGGTTCCTACAATGCTTGCGGCAACAGGGTATGACCTGCTTAAGACTTACGACACGTTCGAGGCAGGTAATATCAGTCTCCTCCTTATAGGCGCGGCGACGGCTTTTGCCGTCGCCTTAGTCGCCCTGCGGTTCCTTCTTAGGTTCGTAAAAACTTACACATTCATCCCCTTCGGCATCTACCGCATAGTGCTCGCACTCGTTTTCCTGATTTTCGTGCTTTAGGGCTCAAATACTCCTTCCGGTGCAAATCGCACGCGCTCCACTGTTGAGAATTCGCGTGCTGTACGCTCAATCTGCGCACGCATAATGTTTACGCGACAAGCGCCACCAGAGCTTTTGTGGTCGGGATCGCGCACGGTAATGACCGCTGTTCCATTATCCACCTCAACCTCGCTAAGACGAACGCCCTCTAGCGGGAATTCAGTTCTAAGACCTCTCCCCCGCTCTTCCTCCGTAAGAGAACCGGCAAAGAGTTCGCCGAGTGCGGCAGCAAGACGTGCCTCTGTCTGAGGAACGGTACGCGTAGACGGCACAAGCCCTTGTGCGCTGCATAGCACGTTCCCACTTGCGTCCATGTCCCGACGCGCATCATAGAGATAGATCGTAACCGGCATGGTTTCGATTGCAGGAGCTGGCGAAGCCGGGTCCGCCGGAGCGGCTGGTACGACGGGCTCGGGTGACGGGCGATTGCCAAAATGAAGTCCGAGGGCCACCATTGCGACAATCAGAACGGCAAAGCCTATTGCGACGCGCTGCTTTTGAGTACTCGTCATATTAGGCAGCGGCTCGTGACCACTGAGACTTCTCTCCCTTTCGCTTTGCATCAGCCATTGCAAGCTCGTCGTAGATACCGTCGATAAGATTGTAGTTTTTTGCTTCCTCAAGTGTTACCCAAGCGAACTCGTCGGTTTCCTCTTCCTGGAGCGTTACGTCACCGCTAGTGTAGTCAGCCATGCAAGAGATGACGAGCGAAGGCGCTCCATCCTGGTGAATGGTCGCAAGTGAAGTGACATACTCGACATTCTCGATCTCAATTCCCACTTCCTCGCGCACTTCGCGACGCAGCACCTGTTCAAGTACGTTGTACCAGTAATGTTCGGTGTCCTTCGGGAGATTCACGTAGTCAGACGTCTCAAGCCGGCCGCCCGGGACGGTCCACATACCCGGAAAGCGTTTTTTATTGGGCGAACGGCGCGTAATGAGATATTTGCCGTCCTTTATGACAATCGCGGTAGTAACGATCTCGTGGCGAAGGGTATCTGGGTTCATGGGGGTATGGTACCACCCGCCCCGACTATTTAAACAAGCTCGAAGCCCACGAGTCCGCACTTCCGGATTTTTTCTGCATATCCTGGATACGAGCCATAAACCTTAAGCACTTCGTCGAGCGAAGAGCAGCGTGGCATGACTTTCTCAAAAGTAACTTCCTCGGCCATGGCTTCTATGCTCGGCCAGTGATAGACCTTCCCCACCGTCTTCGTATGGCGATCCTTACCGCATGAAAAAGTTACGGTGTCACCTAACGCAATGGCGCCGTATCGAGAAGTCGCGGCCCGTGTCTCTATAACCTTTTTGCCCGAACAGATATCGTCGTATATGTCCCGGTCTGCCTGACGAATGCGAAGCAGCAACTGCATGCTTAGAAGGTAAAGAAGCTTTTGATGTCGGCAATGACACCGTTCGCAAAATTACGGACTCGTGCCCGGAAAGGCGGTCGTGAGACCGATGACTTGGGTTCGGCCGGAGTGAGCTCGACCGCAGCTTCTGTGGCAAGCGCTGGAGCAATAATTGGCGTTGTCTCGACAATGCTTGGCACCTCGATGATAGTTGTCGAAGCAATTGCATCAAGCACTGGCGCTACTGGATCCTTAA
>DASVVA010000034.1:0-3659 GCA_036386775.1 Minisyncoccota bacterium | reverse complement strand
ACAATCTTCCGGAAATCTCCTTCCCGCATATCCATGGAACGACGATACTCTGTCTAAAAGAAAAAAGCACGCGGCAGGTCGCGTGCTTTTTTCTTTACATTTGGTTACTGGCGCATCATGCCCTTGAACCAGGCGTGCCACTTGTCTGGATAGGCCTCCCAAACAGCGCGAGAGTAGGCGCCGGCCTCGACTGAGGCGGGGCCGAGGAACTGAAAGTCCTTGTATACGATGCGTAGCTTGCCGGTCGCCACATGCGTCTCCTCGAGCGCAGCAAGGGTCTCGGCTTCAAAGCGCTTACAGAAGCTGCACTGGAAGTCGTACCAAACGGCCATGACCGTAGGGGCATCCACACTGCCGTGCGAAGGACTCGTATCGAGCTTGACTTGAGCAATGCTGACGTCTGCTGGCTCTGTGCCCTCTGGGAGCGGCACGTCCTTGCCCTCAAGTGCGCCGAGCACGTCCGCAAGCGGATACGCGCCAGGAATAAAGATCTTCCCCACGATAGTTCCTGGTGTGCCTTGAATCCCAAAAGACTGACCTTCGGTCTGGTCTGCCTCGATTGCAGCCTGGTAGAGCTCACCGTTCTTTGCGAGGAGGTCGTGGATGCGATCAACGTCCATATCCACCGACTCGGCAATCTCGTCCATCGTCGCGCGTGTGAGTCCGTCGTGCTCTCCTGCTGGAGCCACTCCACGATTATTGCTACTTATAATAAGCGCTCCGCCAATAATGATTGCGGCGAGAAGCACCGAAAGCGGGGTCAGATACCGCTCGACAAACACATTCCCTTTTTCTGAAGCCATACCCTAATTACGTAAAATTACTCCTTAATAATTTCAGTGTACCACTCTAATTTTTAGCTTTCTTAGAGGCGGTTTTGCGCTTCGTCGGAGCCTTTTTGGAAACGGCCTTTTTCGTGGCCCGCACTGATGTGTTTCCTGCAGCCCCTTTGATCTCCCTTTCTATCTGCTGCCAGTGGCGCTTCAGCTCTCCTGCGGCCGTACGAAGATCTTTCCGGTCAACGGAGCGGACGCCCTCATAGACCGCAGCCGCACGGTCGACAACCCGAGCAATTGCTTTCTGATCGAGTTTCTTGAGCGCCTTGGCTTCCTTAACAACGTCACTCTTCATGCTCTTCGCCCAGGTGCTTGCTGCCTGTCGGTGCTTCTTTGCGTTTTTATCACCGTAGAAATAATATCCTGCGGCCGCAGCTGCGGCCGCAGCGAGTATACCGCCTGCGGCGAGAGCTTTTTTAGTGTCGGTTTTCTTTGTTGCCATGCTGATGCTGTTATGTGACTAATCTTCTTTCTTCCGCTTTGTGCGAGACACAAAACGCCTGGCTGCCTTTCCCAAGAGCGGTCCAACTGCTGCAAATTTAAGCGCACCCGCTTTTGCGCGCACTGATTTCAAATCTGCGCGGATGTTGCCTGCCTCCGCCGCAACTTCTTCACTAATGCGATTAATTGTTCGCAGGAACTTAACTGCATATACGAGTGCAATTATAATAAGTGCGCCGATGAGAACAGTAATTACTGTCGCGACGACGAAGAAAATGTCCATTTTGAGTACGTCTTCCATACCGTTCATCCCAGTATACATCCTAACAACCAAGCAAAAGAAAAGCCCGGGCGGGCCCGGGCTTTTCTTTTGCGGCTGGTGAACGACTAGATAAACGTAAGCGCCTTACCAACCTTCCCTGCGCGGCCCGTGCGGCCGATACGATGGGTGTAGTCCTCATACGTTGCTGGGAGATCATAGTTAATGACATGCGAGACGCCGGAGATATCAAGACCCCGGGCGGCTACATCAGTTGCAACCAGGACCTGTACCTTGTTCTGCTTGAAAAGTCCGAGCGCTTTCTGGCGGCGACCCTGAGTCTTGTCTCCGTGGATGCTTTCGGCAGGAACCCCGCCACGAGTGATGTCCTTGGCGAGACGCTCAACTCCGTGCTTCGTGCGTCCGAAGACGAGCACTTTGCCGAAATCAGGCTCTCGTAGAAGTTCCATGAGCTGCTCGAATTTGCGGCCCGCCTCAACGCGAACTACGTCCTGGTCGATAGTATGTGCGGTGTCGCGCGTTTTTACCGATATACGGACCGGGTTGTTTAGGAAGTCACCAATGAGTGCCTCAATGTCGCGAGACAGGGTTGCCGAGAAGAAAAGCGTATGCCGTTCTCCAGGCATGTAGCTCATGATCTCTTTCATGTCGTTGATGAAACCCATGTCGAGCATGCGGTCAGCCTCGTCGAGCACCACTGTTGCGAACTTCGACAGATCAAGCGACTTGCGCTCGATGAGGTCCTTAAGACGACCGGGAGTACCGATAACGAAGTTCGGGTTCCTGCGAAGCCCACGGAGCTGAGGCTCGATGCCTGCCCCGCCCACGCACGTAACGGCATGCACATTGAGTCGGCGCGCAAAACCGTAGAACTCCTCTTCGATCTGAATAGCAAGTTCGCGCGTAGGAACCATGACAAGCACGCGCTCGTCACGGTTCCTCAAGATCTTATCGATAAGTGGCACGAGAAAGGCTGCCGTCTTGCCGGTACCTGTGTTAGCTATGCCCACGATGTCGGCACCAGAAAGCACGACCGGAATCGACTGATCCTGGATTGGTGTCGGAAGTGCGTAACCCTTCGTAACGATATTGTCCTTCAGTTCGCTGTCGATCTCAAAGTCCGTAAACTTGTGAATCGGTGTGAAAGGTGTCGCTTCCTCAATGGGCTGCGCCTTATTAATGAGTTTGGAGAGGTCGACGGGCATCTCCTGATAGTTTCGCTTTCCTTGTGGGCGTCCGCCGCGGGACGGTCCACGAGAGCGGTCACCGCCACGAGAGTCCCCGCTGCGTGAACGCGAGCGAGAGTCATCAAAGCGATCATAGCCGCGTACATTACGCGGAGGGCGCCGACCGTCATTGCGGCGCATGTAAACAGTAGCCATATAGTAGATTTTCTTTAGCCCGAAACTTATTCGGACTTTGGTTAACCTGGTGCTTTAAACCAGACCCAAGCGGTCTCAAGAGTTTCTTGGGTTGCCGTAGGAGGGCTTACTTCCCGGGGCGCAGGGGCTGCCAGCGCCAAAACTAGGAGAACGATTGTGCCAGTATTATAGCAAATTTGTGCGCTCCCTGCAATACTGGGCAGTATGCGGTCGATTCTCCCGGTTGTCATACTCGCGCTCCTGTTCTTGATATCTGCCTACGCAGCGCAGACTTATCAGGCTGATATCGCGGCGTTTATTGGTGACGGGGTGACTGGCCTACTTATATACATCTTGCTTGCTGCAGTAACCACGGTGCTTGCGCCCTTAAGCAACCTGCCTTTCATTCCTATTGCTTCAGCGCTCTGGGGGCCGCCGATCGCAGCACTAGCAAGCGTGCTTGGTTGGGGCCTTGGAGGCATGATCGCCTTTGCATTGAGTCGAAAGTACGGTCGGCCATTGGTCGAGCGTTTCATCCCGACTGACAAACTCGCACAAGTAGAGAAGCGGATTCCTAAGGAGCGGCAATTCTGGCCGATATTCTTTCTGAGCATGGTGTTTCCGACCGACGTATTGAGCTACACACTCGGCCTATTTAAAGAAGTATCGTGGCGGATCTATCCCGTTGCCATGGTGCTTGGCAATATTCCATTTGCTTTTGTTTTTGCCTATACAGGGTCC
>DASVVA010000033.1:0-5049 GCA_036386775.1 Minisyncoccota bacterium | reverse complement strand
AGCTCTTCTCCAGTATCAATATCCCTCAGTGACGAGAGGCGCGAGTTCTCGAAGCAAAGATTCGGCTCTTTAGCGTGATTGATATACCAGAACACACCCATTTTTAAAAAATTATGTGGAGATAGGTATTTACCATTACTCAGCAACACACAGAATTTTAGGTATTCGTCCGGGATTTCTTCTTGCTGCAGCCGGCGAAAATCCTCAGCACCCCCAGTGTTAATTTGAGTGCCGGCGGGGATACGTTTGTTGGCGAAACAGCCAACTCCAGCATTTACAATGCTGGACGGTTTCAGAAGAAAGGTAAAGTAAGTTTGGTTTTGTTGTTTTGGTAAAAACTTCATGACAGAAACACTAAAACTTCCGGGCATAATGGTGTCAAGTGGGCCGGCGGTCGAGCATGATTTGAGAAAAGCCCGCCTTGATCGGGCAATTCTACGTATCAAAATGGCTACAGCAGGCTTTGAACTTACTCCAACACGGCCTTGATACGACGTATTCCAGCAGCCACTGACTCTTCTTTGATTATCCTGAAGCGCTTTGCTCCATCACCAAGTTCCCTGGTATTCACTACGTGCGGCCCGCCGCAAAATTCAAGCGAGAACGACTCCTTAAACCTTGGATCTTCCTGTGTCGCATTCTTTGGTCCCATGGAGTACACCGTAACAATGTCTCCATATTTAACGCCGAACTCTTGTTCCGCGCCGAGTTTCGTCGCCTCGTCCTTAGGCATCGGAGTAGCGAACACTGGGAGCGCCTCGCCAATCTTTTGGTTGACCAGATCCTCGGCAGCCCGCAGTTCTTCGGGCGTAAGTTTGCGGTCAAAGGAAAAGTCCAGGCGCACTCGCTCCTGTGTTATGTTGCTGCCTCGTTGGTGGACCGAGTCGCCGAGGAGGTTGCGCAGCGCGGCGAGCAGTAGATGGTGCGACGTGTGGTAGCGGACAGTGATATCGCTATGGTCTGCGAGCCCTCCCTTGAAGCGGCCTTCCGAAGCTGTCCGTGACTTGGCTTGGTGAGCCCCCATTTCCTGGCGGAAGGCATCATGATCGACTGTAATACCCCGCTCGAGGGCAAGCTCTTCAGTAATTTCAATAGGGAAGCCGTAACTGGAGAAAAGGACGAAAGCATCGTGGCCAGAAAGGGAGCCTTTCTTCGCGAGCTTCTCAAACTCCCGCATACCGGTCTTGAGCGTACGACGGAACTTCGCTTCCTCCTTCTGTATCTCCTCGCGGATCAGACTTTCCTTTTGGACGAGCTGCGGATATACGTCCTCGTACACCTTCCCAAAGGAAGTCGCCACGTCTGACAGAGACTCAACTCCAATGAGGTCTGCGTGACGAATCGACCGGCGAATTAGTCTGCGAAGAATGTAGCCAGCTTCCGTGTTTGACGGTGCTACTCCTTCGGAGAGGATAAAGGCGGACGCACGCATGTGATCAAGGATAATCCGCATTGACCGTGCTGAAACGTCGTCACTGCCGTACGACTTACCTGCTGCCGTTTCGAGTATGGAGCGGGCGGCATTAAAAATATCGAGGAAGAATATATCAGGACCGACTGTCGCCATTGTTATGCGCTCAAGCCCTCCCCCAAAGTCGATATTCTTCTTAGGCAGTTCCTCGAAAGAACCATCTTCCTTCTTAACGAACTGCATGAACACTGAATTACCTATCTCTACAAAGCGCCCGCAATCACAATTGGGGTGGCAGTTCGGCCCCCATTTCGGATCATGAGGCGTGCCAAAGTCATAGAATATTTCTGAGTCCGGACCGCCTGGCTCGCCAGCAGGCATATTCGCGGGTAGCCCAGCACGGCTCCACCAATTCTTCTCGCTATAGCCAAAGATGCGCTCCCCGTCCTTCACACCACGCTTGTATCCATCCTCTTCAGTACCAATATCGGCGAACTCGGCATGAATTCCCCTTTCTTTAAAAAGCTCCTTCCATATTTCAACGGCGTCGCCATCAGGGGGGATACCGGCGTCCTTGTCTCCAGAGAATACCGTTACATATAGTTTGGACGCATCGATACCGAAACCAGACTCCGTACTTGTAAGAAATTCGAATATCCACGGGAGCTGTTCGCGTTTGAAGTAATCGCCGAAGGACCAGTTACCGAGCATTTCAAAGAACGTGGTGTGCCGATTGTCTCCAACCTCCTCGATATCGCCCGCTCTAAAAGCAATCTGGGAATTTACTACCCGTTTACCCTCTGGATGGTCCACGCCAAGAAAGTAGGGAAGCAGAGGCTGCATTCCAGACGAGGTGAATAGTGTCGTGGGGTCGTTGCCGGGAACGATTGGTGCGGTAGGTATGATCGCGTGTGCCCGCTTTGCGTAAAAATCTAAAAAACGCTTCCGCACTTCTGAAACAGTCATGGGTTTGAAGATACCACGCGTTTACGGCTTCTTAAATGTCCCCGCAGCTGCAAGCGAGAACTTGTCGACCGGTATCAGCGCAGCTGCCTCCTGGAGGTCAGTAAGTGTCACTGCACGTATGAGGCTTGGGAATTCGTTAACGTATGTGAGTTGCTTCCCTTCACGACCGATCTTATGGAGCTGGGCAGCTATGCCTCGCGAATTAGAGAGTGAGGTTACATAGAGACCCTGCATACGACTTTGCATTGTTGCCAGACTCTCGATAGTTACTCCCTGCTTGAAGAAAATTCGTATCTCTTTGAGAGTAGCCTCGACAGAATATCTAAATCTATCTGGCGCAAAATTTGCCCAGACACGTAGCGCACCTTGTGCCCCTTCACCAAAACCGTAAGGACCGCCTGCAATTGCATAGGTAAGTCCGTCACGTTCTCTAATAGTTTGCGCAAGATGGCTAGAGAAGACGCCGCCGCCGCAAAGCATGCTTGAGAGCACCGCAAAAGGAACGTACCGGGAATCGTTATGGGTAATTGGTACCGAAAGGCCGAAATACGTATCGACGTTTGTTTTATCCGGCACGTGAACAAGCGACTCCCCTCTGGTCACTTCCTTTTGGTTGGCCGGCTTTGCAGGAAGGTTTTCTGTGCCACTTGGAAGTTTTATAAAAACGCGCTCGGCTTCGCTCAAGGTACGCTCGGGAACAAGGTCACCTGTGACCGCAAGCACAAGCCCCCCTCTACCAATCATGCGCTGACTCGTAAGAATATCTGCACGGGACACCCCTCGCGTGAGAGATCTCTCCTCCTCAATCGAGTCGGCGTAGTTCACATGCACTGGATCAAATACGAGTCGTGCAAAGGCACGGCTCGCCTGAGCATCAGTATCCGTCTGGGCCTCTGAAAGCATCGCGAGTGATCGTGCCCGTTCCGCCTCAAACTCCGATTTGGCAAGAAGGGGAGATTCCAGGCACTCCGCAATAAGCCTCAAGGTATAGGTAATATCCTCAGGTAGGCAGCTTGCAAAAAAGTATGTTCTATCTGCGCCGCTTGAAAAGTGCAGGATGATTCCCCGCTCCGCGAGGTCATTGCGAAGAGTCTCCTTGTCACGCCTTTTCGTGCCGGCGTCAAGAATGCTGGCCATTAATCCGTGGGCGGGGCGCTTCTCGTATGGCAAAAGATAGCTCCCGCCCAGCACACTTCCTTCGATGGACACAACGTCCTTCGCCCCAGTGCGGGCTGCAAAAAATCGCATGCCGTCGCTCCTGCACTCCTTAATGTTTCTAATGAGTGTTTCCATACTAAATATTTGTTGGCACGAACCACCCCACAGTCGACTGGTCTTCGACTAGGTACTTCTTGGCCACGCGCCGTATGTCCGTTGCAGAGACTCTATCGACGGCAGCAGGAAGTGTAACGAAGCGCGTCCAGTCACCACGTCCGATATCTTCGTTAAGGCCCTCAAGTACAGCCCAAGGGCCATCGAGGCGCTTCGACCAATAAACCCGCCAGGCGCGCTTTGCGCGGCGTAACTCAGCTGCAGTAACGCCCTTTTCAATTAGGTCATCGTACTCTTGAAGGAGAATTTTTTCCGCACGGTCGTGAGATGTGTCAGGGGCGAGTGTGACAAAAGCCTGAAAGAGGCTCGGGTCCTTTAGAGGGTTTGCCTGAACAAGCACGTTAGTGGCAAGCGCCGAGTCCACAAAGCGCTTGTACAGACGCGTCGACTTGTCATCATAAAGAATGGTTGCAAGCATCAGAAGCGCCGGCATGTCCTCATTGAGAGCGCTGGGAATTTTGTGGGCCACGCAAATCATCGGAGCGCCCGCGCGCTTAACAATCACCCGTCGCTGCCCTTGCTGCAATGGCTCCTCTGTATAGAGCGCTGGAAAAGGACGTGGCGCCGGCGGGTGTACTCCAAAGTACTTTTTAATGAGCGCGAGCACCTCCATTTCATCGAAGTTGCCTGTAATAGTTACGGTTGCGTTATTGGGCCAGTAGAAGTCGTCGTAAAATTGCTTGAGGCGCCCGATGGATACGTTCTCAATATCAGATAACCAGCCAATTGTCGGGTGATGGTATGGATGAGCAACGAAAGCAGTGGCCCAAATCTGTTTGTCGAGTGCTTCTAGAGGCTGGTTTTCATTCATCTCATATTCGCTTCGCACTATGGGCATTTCTGTTGTTTTGTCGGCCTCAGTGAATCGGGCTGTACGCATGCGGTCAGCTTCAACTTCAATGGCCAGCGGGACCACGTCCTTCGGTACAATTTCGAAATAATTCGTACGATCAAACCAGGTCGTTGCGTTGATAATTGAGCCGCGCGATTCAAATAGCCTGTCCATAAAGCGCCCGTTTTCTTTGTTGAACTTCTCAGAGCCTTTAAACATGAGGTGCTCAAGAAGATGGGTTGCGCCCGTGTATCCCGTAGCTTCATTCCTCGAGCCCACGTGATATGTGACCATACAGCCAGCGACTGGTACTGACTTATCTTGGGCAAGAAGAATTCTTAGCTCATTTTTCTTCAGCTGATACTCCTTGATGCCGCCCATCCCGCGAATAAACGATACGCCGGGAATTGAAGATTTTTTTGTGGGGAGTGCCTTCCTTGTGTGAGCCATGACTGGCTAACGATAACAGTTAGGCGGATACGAATCAAAATCTAGAGCCAGTCGATTG
>DASVVA010000032.1:0-9968 GCA_036386775.1 Minisyncoccota bacterium | reverse complement strand
GTTCACCTGTTTCGTTACAGGAAAACCCCGGGCAGCCGGGGTTTTCCTGTAACGTTCTTGTCTGCAGCTGAAAGGATTTTTGTATACCTGGATTTAGAATAACCTCCCAAGAAGAGTGCGAAACAGCTCGTCGCCGTAGGTCTGGTCGCACATTTTTTCTGGATGAAACTGGAAACCATACTGAGGGCGGGTCTTGTGTCGGATGACTTCAGGGCCGGCCGGCGATCTGGCAAGAACCTCAATTTCTTCAGGCAGTGTTTCTATAACCCAGCGGTGCGCCTCATATACATCAAAGGATTCACGCCCAAGAAACAGAGGGTCTCGCGACTCTGGGGCGATCGTATAGATACCCGTTTGTTTGTGACCCTTGTCCAGGAGCTTGCCACCATATGCCACGGCCAACAGTTCGGCGCCGTAACATATACCCAGAAGGGGAACACTTGCTCTGCGAATAAGTTCCAGCTCGCCCTTAAGTAGATCCAGGTGATATACAATCGGGTACCTGCTGCTACCCGAAAGTATGATCAGGTCGTGAGGTTCCTGGAGAGCGTCCAGAGCTCGTTCGGAAGGGAATTCAGTGATGACACTTCCGCTAAGCAGCTGGTCGAAAAGCTTACGGTTTTTGGTGCCGTTGTTTATGAAAGCGACACGCATGCGGATTAGTGTAGCAGAGGCTTTAACCACCTTATAAATAAAAAAACCGAGAGCGAAGCTCCCGGCGGAATTAACGTTAGCGCTCGAGCGTCACGTACCTAAAGGCCGGCGAATGCTCAGGATGCGTCTCTTCTTCAATGACTTTGCGGAATTCACCAAAGCCAGGGAAAAACGTATCGCCGTCAGCGTCGTCGTCGACAAGTGTGAGGTAGAGACGATCTGCGCACGGAATAGCCTCAGCGTAGACCCGGCCGCCACCGATGACGAATATCTCATCGCTACCGCGCACCTCCTCCGCGAGCTCGAGCGCTTCTTCGAAGGAGAAAGCACGCAGCACACCCGGGGGGAGCACGAGCGAAGTCGACGTGGCTATGACGATATTTGTGCGACCCGGGAGCGGTCGGCCGTGTTCCGGAAGCGAGAGCCAGGTGTGATGACCTGCAATGACCGGGTGGCCGTTCGTAAGCCGCTTAAAGCGCGGCAGGTCGCCCGAAAGCTGCCAGAGCAGCTTATTGTCCCTGCCGATGGCACGGGTGCGCTCGCCGAGCGCCGCAATAAGTGAAATACGGTGCATGTGCGGTCTCCTGCGAGTGTCCAAACAACATCGTACGCTATTTTTGTCTGGGCGTCCGGTGCCAAGTTTGCTTCTTTTGGATGTCCGGATCACACCATAATTTCGGAACCATCATATCTGGTTTCCAGTTCTTTTTGAGGTCAGTAAGCTTTGTGGAGGTCGCGTACTTGCCAGTCTTCGTGTAGTCGCGTTCACGGATAGGACCGGTCTCAAAGAATATAATCTGCGCAATACGTCGCCCTACAACGAGCGGGATTAGATAATTCTTGGAGTTGTTGGTGATCTCCATGGTCCAACGGTTTATGTAACCAACGTCACCCCAGCCTGCGCACTTGCATACTTCGATGAAATTGCGCCCCATAGAGGAACGAGCCTTCATCATTGTTGTAATGTGATCTTTCCCCCCGATGAACTCATTTGTGTGAGCAAGGATCGTTTCGCCGGGTCGGAGCATGATGACTTTGTCATCAGGGCGGATTCCCTCCCATTTAAAGTTGTATTTCTTAAGCGCCTCTTTGGCGTAGATGGCACGTTCCACTTTACCGATCCCCCAAACGTGCTCCGTATGATCCTGGCTCCAAATGTTGTAAAGGCTATGGTTGTACTTTGACGGCTGCTCTCGAAAGAACCATTCGCCTAGAGTCACGTCGTAGCTCGAAGTTGCCAGGTGAGATTCCTTAAAAGGGGAGATGACAATGCTGCCTTTCTTCATCTCCTCGAGAATTCGTGTATCGGATAGTGCCATGTTCGCCTCATTGTAGCGGATTTGCATGCAAGTGGAAGTTGATGACGAGTGTCGCGAGAATGCTCTTTCTCAAGTACCATATTTGTATGGAGTATCCCTTTATAGAGCGCCAGGACGCCGAAGTGTGGGCCGCAATAACGGGAGAGGAGGCGCGCCAGGCTGCGGGCCTCGAGCTTATTCCATCGGAAAACTACGTCTCACACGCAGTGCGTGAGGCAATGGCGAGCGTGCTCACGAATAAGTATTCGGAAGGCTACGCCGGAAAGCGTTACTACGGAGGCCAAGAGTTTACTGACTCGGTGGAGCGGCTGGCTATCGAACGGGCTAAAGAGCTTTTTGGCGCAGGCTATGCGAATGTGCAGCCCTTAGGTGGCGCGAACGCCAACATCGCCATGTACATGGGACTTCTGGAGCCCGGAGACACTGTGCTCGGTATGGACCTTTCACACGGCGGGCACCTGACCCACGGACATCCCGTTACTTACATCGCGAGAATCTTCAACTTCGTGCGTTACAAAATGAAAGACGTCGAGACCGGTGAGATTGACTATGACGCCTTGCTTGCGATCGCAAAGGACACCCGGCCGAAAATGCTTCTTGCCGGCTTTTCCGCTTATCCACGCGAACTTGATTGGCAACGGCTTGCCGACATTGCCAAGCAGGTTGGGGCGTACGCAGTGGCGGACGTAGCACACATCGCGGGGTTAATCGTAGGTGGCGCAGCAAAGAATCCATTTGATTACGGTTTTGACGTCCTTACAACAACAACGCACAAGACGCTCCGCGGACCGCGTGGAGGGCTCATTCTCACGCGCGAAGCTACTGACACCGCGAAGAAGATCGACAAGGCCGTGTTCCCAGGACTTCAAGGAGGGCCTCACATGCATCAGATAGCGGCAAAGGCTGTTTCCTTTAAAGAGGCGCTCCACCCTTCGTTCAAGACGTATGCGGAGCAAGTAGTTGTAAATGCGCGAGCAATGGCCGAGGTATTCAAGGAGAACGGCGTCCGCCTTATTGCCGGCGGGACAGATAACCACCTTGTGCTAGCTGATGTCTTTACTACATTTGGGATTTCCGGCGGAGAGGCAGAAAAACTTCTAGAGAGCGCGTGCATAACACTTAATAAAAATGTGATTGCTGATGACACGCGCTCGCCTATGGACCCGTCGGGCATACGCTTCGGTACACCCGCCATTACGACGCGCGGCTTTACCGAAGATGAGTGTCGCGAAGTCGCACGCCTCATGCTAGATGTTCTGCAAAAGCGAGATGAAGAGACTGTTGCTGAAGTGCAAAAGCGTATCCAGGAGCTTGCCATTACACACCGCATCCCAGAGTCATTTGTATAAGGATTAGGTTTGCTACACTCAAGCAATGACCGAACGGATACGAAGTGCAGTCGCTGCGGAACTTGAAACTCTCGGCGTCCAAGACGTTGCCTTTGCTGTCGAGTGGCCCGCCGAACTTGAACACGGAGACTTTGCGGTCAATGCAGCCCTTGCTGCGTCCAAAGCGCTCGGCAAACCTCCACAAGAGATCGCGGAGGCCATCGCGCCAGGTATTCGCGAAGCGCTGGGTGACGATATCGCTTCAGTTGAAGTCGCAGGACCAGGCTTCGTAAACATAACCCTGTCGTCACGAGCAATTGCCGGAATACTTCAGAAAGCTGGTGCGACAGACGAGGAGTGGGGGAGGAACAGTGCCCAGGAAGGTAGGCGTGTAATGGTTGAGTACACGGACCCGAACCCGTTCAAAGAGATGCATATTGGACATCTCATGAGTAATGTCATTGGAGAGTCCGTATCTCGACTGGTTGATTACTCAGGCGCAACCCTTGCGCGCGCAAACTACGAAGGTGATGTCGGCCCGCATGTGGCCAAGGCGCTTTGGGGCCTCCGGAAGAAAGGCGTTAAAGAACCTGCTACTGCCAAAGAGCTCGGTACGGCGTACGCTCAAGGAACGCGAGCCTACGAAGAAAGTGAGGAGGCGAAGCAAGAAATCGACCTTCTTAACCGAAACGTGTACGAAGCACTGGCGAAAGAGCCCGCGCAACACGGGGAGGAGGAACGCGAACTTCTGGAACTGTGGAGAAAGGGAAGAGATGTGTCCCTCGCTGCCTTTGAAGACATCTACCGAATACTGGGTACCAAGTTCGACTACTATTTTTTTGAAAGCGAGACATCGGGTACGGGCATGCAATTGGTACAGGACGGAATCGAGCGTGGTGTATTCCGCGAAAGCGAAGGCGCTATCATTTACCCGGGTGAGGAAAAGGGGCTGCATACGCTTGTCTTTGTAACTTCTCGCGGCACACCTACGTATGAGGCGAAAGAGCTGGGCCTGGCCTTCCTTAAGGAAGAGCGTTGGCCAGCTGACAATTCGATCATTCTTACGGCAGCCGAACAGATTGGGCATTTCATGGTCGTAAAGGCGGCGCTTAAGGAGATCGCGCCTGAGCTTGGCGCAAAGACTCGCCACTTGCCACACGGTTTCCTGCGTCTTACGACCGGCAAGATGTCCTCACGCGAAGGGAATGTCATTACTGCTGCCGACCTTATTGAACAGGTGATAGCTAAGGTCTCAGAAAAGAACGAAGACCCGCTTGTCGCCGAACAGGTGGCACTTGGTGCAATCAAGTACTCAATCCTCAAGAGTTCAGCAGGAGCTGACATTTCCTTTGACTTTGACCGCTCTCTTTCGCTTGACGGCGACTCGGGACCGTACCTTCAGTACGCTTATGTGCGCGCGACCTCCATTCTTGCGAGCGCGACACAGGACCAGGGCGTGTATGAACTGCCGCCACATACTTACAACATCGCGCGCCTGCTTACACGTTTCCCTGAAGTGGTGAAGAAGGCGCAGGCACTTGAGGCGCCGCATGTCGTTACGCAGTACCTCACGCAGCTCGCGGGGGAGTGGAATTCTTTTTATGCGAAGGAGCGCATCTTAGGAGGCGAGTTTGAGGATTATAAGCTTGTGCTAGTGCGGGCCTTTGCAACTACGATGAAGAACGGGTTGTGGCTCCTAGGTATCCCTGCCCCAGAGAAGATGTAGACCAAGGGTTGCAGAAACAGAAACTCCGCGTTATGTTCTCTTTTGCCGCACAGGGGGTGCGGCATTCCCATTTATGGGTCATCAGGAGGATGTGTACATTGAGGCTTACGTGTGAGAGATCGGATCTATCCGGCAAACCCTTCGACATCGACGGCGTCGACCGCAGTTGGCGCGACAGCACCAGGTCGCTGTGCAGAGCCAACGGCTGGAACGTCGAGCAGTTCGTGAGAGCTGTGGCCCACCTGTTTCACCCGGAAGTGGGGAACGGGAGAGCCAAAAGCTTCGCGAGCACCGTCTGGAAAGGTTTCGAGAATCGGGTGAACCCGTCGGTGCCGGAATGGTTCCGGCGTACGATCGCCCACTTTCGCGACCTGCTCAGTCGCGGGCAGCCGCTCCCTGTCGCCCTATAGGGGGATGACATGGTGAACGGAAATGGCCCGCATGAAGCCTATAGGCGGAAGCCGGGCCCGCTGATCGGACACGGCGAAGCCACGCTCATGACGGTGACCCGTCTGCAGGCGTCCGGCGAGCTCGAGGGGCGTAGGCCAAGCGCGGTTGAGCGCTTTCGGGGGCGATACGGGAACCTGGCCATTCGGGCCTAGACTTCCCGACCTTTAGGCCGGCGCCAGCGCCGGCTTTTTTCTTAATTAAGGTTTCCTTTTCATACGCAGAACGCTAGGATGGGTAGCACGTATGGCAGATGAGCGCGGAAAGGCGGATGTAGCCCGTCGCGAAGAAGAGGTTCTCGCCTTTTGGAAGGAGAATCAGATTTTCGAGAAGACACTAGAAAAGAAGGCTCCCAAGGGTGAGTTCGTCTTTTATGACGGGCCCCCGTTTGCCACCGGCCTCCCGCATCAAGGAACCCTCCTTTCCTCAATTTCTAAGGACGTAGTGCCCCGATACAAGACAATGCGCGGATACCGTGTGCGGCGTCGCTGGGGCTGGGATGTGCACGGGCTTCCTATCGAGTCACTTGTCGAGAAAAAGCTCGGCCTAAAGTCGAAAAAAGACATTCTTGCTCTCGGCGTTGAAGCCTTTAACGAAGCGGCGCGAAGCATGGTGCTTGAGTATGTGCATGACTGGAAACGTTATGTCGAACGTATCGGGCGCTTTGTCGACTTCGATAACTCTTTCAAAACAATGGACGCCTCCTATATGGAGTCAGTCTGGTGGGCATTGAAACAAATACACGAGAAGGGAAGGCTATACGAGGGGCGCAAGGTACTAATGTATTGCCCGCACTGCGAAACGCCGCTCGCGAAGGCAGAGATCGCAATGGACAATACATATAAGGACATTACGGAAGACGCGGTCACCGTCGAGTTCCGTTTGAAGGACGATCCTTCTACATCGCTTCTTGCATGGACCACAACGCCATGGACGCTTCCAGGGAACGTCGCACTTGCTGTGGGTCCCGACATCGACTACGTAACCATCGAAAAGCCTGACGAAGGCACGGGACCGGTGGTCCGGTTCATTCTCGCAAAGGCGCGACTGGTCGATACTTTCGGAGAGGAAGGATATTCCATAGTTAGTGAGCAGAAGGGAAGCGAGCTGGCTGGGCTCGCGTACGAGCCGCTGTACGAGATAGAAAAAGTACGTGCGCACGAAGGGAAAAAATGGATGGTGCTGCCGGCCGATTTTGTCACGACCGAAGATGGTACAGGCATCGTGCACACAGCAGTCATCTATGGCGAAGACGACTATCAGCTCGGATTGAAGGAAGGGCTCCCTATGGTGCCGCTCCTTAATCCAAATGCGACCTATAACAATGACGCGCCAGAATTTTTGCACGGCAAGTACATAAAAAAGGCGGAAGCAGAGATCAAAGACGACCTCGAGGGCCGCGGGCTACTGTTTGCAAAGGCTCCAAATACGCACTCCTATCCGCACTGTTACCGTTGCGGTACGCCACTTATCTATAACGCGGTTTCAAGCTGGTTCATCAACATTCAAGAGATCAAAGACAGGATGCTTGAGGAGAACGAAAACATTACCTGGGCACCTGCGTACCTCAAACAGGGTCGCTTTAGGAAAAATCTTGAAAGCGCGCCCGACTGGACTATTTCACGTAACCGCTTCTGGGCGAGCCCCTTGCCCATTTGGAAAGACTCGGACGGTAAAGTCACTGTCGTCGGCTCAGTCGAGGAGCTTAAGAAGCTTACGAAACGAAGCGGTAACCGTTACTTCGTTACGCGTCACGGCGAAGCTGAAAACAACGTGCTCGACCTTCTCGATTCAACTAACGAAAAGAAGTGGCCGCTTACGGATAAGGGAAGGGAACGCGCCCGCGAAGGAGCCCAAAAAATCAAGGACGCAGGTATTACAAAGATTTTCGCTTCACCCTTCGAGCGCACAAAGCAGACTGCTGAGATCATGGCCGGGGAGCTTGGTCTGAGCAAAGCTGACATAATTTATACCGACAGGATCCGCGACTTTGACTTCGGTGAACTGCACGGCACTTCGCATAAGGCCTTCACTGAAGACCTGCGGAAGCGTCTTCTCTATACAGACAAAGTGCCAGGAGGCGCCTCATATCAGGATGAAAAAAACCGCTTCGGTGAGTTCCTGTATGAGCTTGAACGCGAGCACCAGAATGAGAACATACTGATCGTGAGTCACGGCATCGCCGTTGAGGCGCTACGAGCGGTGGTGAAGGGCGATAACAAGAAAGAGTCAAAAGTCGATACGCTGGACAATCCGATTCCAGCGTACGGGGAACCGGTAGCACTTGATTTCGTACCGCTGCCGCATAACCGCGACTACGAACTCGATCTCCATATTCCGTATATAGACCAGGTAGATCTCGTGACGGAAGACGGCAGACCGCTTAGCCGCATACCAGAAGTGGTCGACTGTTGGGTCGAGTCGGGCTCAATGCCTTTTGCGGAGTATCACTATCCGTTCGAAAACAAAGAGGAGTTTGAAAAACGGTTCCCGGGTGATTTTGTGTCCGAATACATTGGACAGACACGCGCCTGGTTCTATTACATGCACGCCATGGGCGTATCAGTATTTGATAGCGCACCTTTTAGGAACGTCGCTGTGACTGGCAATATTCTTGCTGCCGATGGCGAAAAGATTTCGAAGAGCAAGAGGAACTACACGGATCCGTATGTGCTTTTTGATACCTACGGTGCTGACGCCTTTCGCCTTTATGTCATGGGAAGCGTTGTCATGCAGGCGGAGGACCTATACTTCCGCGATGAGGACGTGAAGGAGGCACAAAACCGCGTAATGAACATGGTCCGAAATATTTATGCGTTCTACGCGCTCTACAAAGACGAGCTCAAAGAAAGTGCAGGTACTAGCACGCACGTGCTCGACCGCTGGATTCTCATCCGCCTTAAGGAACTTATCGAGACGACGACTGACGCCTTTGACCGGTATGACCTGCCACGCGCAGTGCGTCCCATTCGGGAGTTTATAGATGACCTGTCCACGTGGTACGTCCGTCGCTCGCGTGACCGCGTGAAGGGCCTCGACGAGGCAGATAAACAGGCGGCACTTCGAACTTTGCACTACGTGCTCAAAGAGCTTTCAAAAGTGATGGCGCCGGTAACACCCTTTGTTGCCGACGAGATATATCGAAATATTAGGGACGAAGATGAACCCGAGAGCGTACACCTTGCTGAATGGCCGGAAACAGGAAGCGGAGTGCTCGACGCGGCCAAGAAACTGTTCGGGGCAGGTGACGCGACGCTTGTTGCAGACATGGTGCGCGTACGCGAACTTGCCTCCGAGGGCCTCATGCTACGCCAGAAGGCCAACATAAAAGTGCGCCAGCCGCTCGCCGCTCTTTCTGTTCCTGGAGAACTGTCACGCGAACTCAAGATGCTTTTAGAGGACGAAGTGAACGTAAAGGAGGTCCGTAGTGGCGCATCAGAGATTGCACTTGATACTGAACTCACGCCTGAACTCGTAAGGGAAGGCGATGTTCGTGAATTTGTGCGCGCACTTGCCGATGCGCGCAAGGACATCGGCCTTGCTCCAAAAGATCAGGTTACCGTTGAAGTTTCTGCTCATGCGCGGGTAACGCTTGAAGGGGCTGTGCTCACCGGCGTACGCGAACTTACCTATACGGCGTCCGACGCCGCTCCTTACAAAGCCGAGCTTTCAACAGGCAGGGTAGTATTTACTGTAAGCCATGCGGCATAAGTATCGGACCGAGGCCTTTGTTCTATCACGCTACCCGGTACGTGAGCACGACGCGAATATCGTGCTCGCCACGACAGACTTCGGTATTGTCCGTGCACGTGCCACAGGCGTACGTAAGTTGGGTTCTAAGATGGCTATTGGCCTGCAAACGTTTACACAAAGTGAAGTAACACTTATTCGCGGTAAGGAAGGGTGGCGGCTTACCGGAGCGCTTCCCATAAAGAGTTGGGCCAATGAACTCACATTTACTAGCCGCCCTCGCGCTGCGCGCGTGTGTGAGCTCATGCAGCGACTCTCCCACGGAGAAGACGCAGAGCCCCGCCTGTACGAGACAGTACTGGCTTTTGCAGAGGCGCTACCGACGCTGGAAGGAGATTCTCAAGACGCGGCCGAGTGTCTGGCTGCGCTACGCGTCCTCCACATTCTTGGGCATGACGCGGGAGAAATTCCCGGGGGTTTTGATAACTATGGCGACGAGCCGCTTGCGCGTATAACAAGTGACCGGAAGGTCTACATTGCACGCGTAAACAACGGTATCGTGGCGAGCGGTCTCTAGCCGCATTCTTCCGGAAAACTACGCCCCCGATCTGTCCGCGGCCGGCCTAAGTTTGCACACGCGGTATTACGCTATACTCATACTTATATGCCGCCTGAGGAGGAGAGTCCGTTAGCAGCTCTTGAAAAGAAGCTGTATACCCCCGGAGCAAGCGAGCCAATGCTCGCTCCCCATTTGAGGCGCGAAGCGCAGCCACAGCCTTCTTCTTGGACACCCCCGCCACCACC
>DASVVA010000031.1:0-11036 GCA_036386775.1 Minisyncoccota bacterium | reverse complement strand
ATCGCAGCTTCTCTTCCGTATCTTCGGCAATATCACGGCTGCTTCGAATTGCTTCGAGCACCTCGTCCGCTTCTCGTGCAAGAAAATCCTGTAGCTTGCGCTGCGCGGATGCGGTCTCTTCGGGCACAAAGTTATCGAAGTATCCATTCGTAGCCGCAAAGATGATCGCCGCCTGGAGCTCGAAGGCGAGTGGCTCCCCGACGTTTTGCTTAAGCGCTTCGGTCATGCGACGACCCGAGTCAATGCGCTTCTTAGTCTCTTCGTCGAGATCCGACGAGAACTGCATGAAGGCCTCCAGTTCCCGGAACTGGGCGAGTTCGAGTTTGATCTTTCCTGACACCTTCTTCATGGCCTTCGTCTGTGCTGAACTACCAACACGTGACACTGAAATACCGACGTCAATAGCGGGACGCATTCCCTTGTTGAACAGATCGGCCTGAAGGTAGATCTGGCCGTCAGTGATTGATATCACGTTCGTAGGAATGTAAGCCGAAACGTCGCCCTCTTGCGTCTCAATGATAGGAAGCGCCGTTAGCGAGCCACCTCCTTTTTCTGGTGAGAGCTTAGCGGCGCGCTCGAGCAAGCGCGAGTGCAGGTAGAATATATCGCCTGGATACGCCTCGCGACCCGGAGGCCTGCGGAGCAGAAGCGAGAGCTGACGATATGCAACCGCCTGCTTGGAGAGGTCGTCATATACAACGAGGGCGTCCTTCCCCTGCTCCATAAAGTGCTCGCCAATCGTCGCCCCCGCAAATGGCGCCAGGAACTGGAGCGCTGCGGGGCTCGAAGCTGGCGCTGTGACCACAATGGTGTATTCCATTGCGCCCGCAGCCATGAGCTCGGCTACAATTTTTGCTGTCTTTGACTCCTTCTGACCGATAGCGACATAGATACAGATTGGACGAGACTCAGCTGGTTCGTTCTTTTGATTCAGGATGGTGTCGATAGCGATCGCCGTCTTTCCGACACCTCGATCGCCAATAATGAGTTCACGCTGGCCGCGGCCAATAGGAATCATGGCGTCCACGGCCTTGATACCGGTATGAAGCGGAACGTTCACCGGTGCACGGTCGATAACGCCGTAGGCGGCGCGTTCAATAGGACGAGCAACCGTGCCTGCAACAGGCCCCTTGCCATCAACAGGTTCGCCAAGGGCGTTAACAACACGACCCACGAGCGCGTCGGCTACCGGCACGGAAAGCAGCTGTCCGAGCCTTCGCACCAGCATTCCCTCGTAGACTTTTGAGGCGTCCCCAAGAATAACCGCGCGTATGCCGTCTTCCTCAAGATTGAGGATGAGGCCGTAGACGACCGAAGAATCGTTCAGCGCATCCTCAAGAGTACGGTCGTGCGTCGGGTCGAAGACGATCATCTCCGACATCATCGCGCCTGCAAGTCCGTCGATTTGTGCGATACCGTCACCCGTCTCACGAACCGTGCCGACGCGCTCGGTACCTTCTGTGGGCGCCCAGCCCGCGATTTCTTCTTCGATACGCTTAATAATGCTTTCCATGGTTGCTGCTTTGTAATTGATTAAAGAGTGATAGCACGGTAGAGATCGAGGAGTGCGCGTTTTCCTGATCGGTCGATAAGCACGTCCCCGGTAACAAGACGCCAGCCAGATACAAGACTGGGTTCGACGACCGCCTTAGCTGTAATGCCTTCCTTACGAGCAGCGCGCTCGGCCGCGGGAATTTCATTCTCAGAAGCTGCCTCGAGGAGCGCCTCATGAGACTCATTGCGCTTTGCGAGCGTTCTGAGTTCTGTCAGGAGCTGCGGGAGCAGCTTCAAGCGGCCAGTTGCGGCAAGGTGCGTGTGCAGCTTCTTAAAGACTTCCTCCTCGCGCATACCGTGGTTGCGCAGGAGGTCATCAATGGCTTTTGCGTAGGCTCGCTGCATAACCGTTACTTTGCTGCTGCGCCTGCCGCAGACTGCCGCATGGCCTTCTCTGCTGCGAGAATTGCAAGACGAGCGATCTCCTGCTCACTTTCGCGGAGCGCACGTGCCTTTGATTCCTCGGCGCGTTCCTCTGCGTCTCGCGCGACCGCTGCTGCGCGTTCCTCGGCCTCCTTAAGAAGCCGCGCCTTTTCTTCGGAGGCCTGTGTGTGTGCAGAGGCGACCACTTGCTGCGCCTCTTCCTCTGCAGCGCGCACTGTCTTTGTCGCCTCCATATCAGCGCCCGAAAGGCGCTCCTTTGCTTCTTCCGCGTCACGCACCCCCTGCGCGACCTTTTCCCGCCGTTCCTCTAAGGTCTTGAGCACAGGCTTGTAGAGAAGATAGGACAGCACGACGAAGAGCACGCCAAAGTTAATTGCTTGGGCGATGAGTAGCTTCCAGTCAATGCCAAACGCTTCGAAGAGCTGTTCCATATCTTAGTGAATACGCTACTAAAGTGCGACGAAGCGGATAATGAAGGCGACCACGAGTGCAAGAATGCCGAGCGCCTCTGCAAAGACAATTGCAAGGATCATGTTCGAAACGATCTTGCCCGACGCTTCCGGGTTGCGGCCGATTGCGTCCATTGCGCGACCACCTATGAGGCCGATGCCGATGCCCGGACCGAGCACGCCGAGTCCTGCGGCGATCGCCATGGCGATTAGGGTTGCTGATTGTGCGTCCATAAAATTATTGTTGGTTGTTTGTTTAATGACGGCCCATCCTGGAGCCGCACACAGACACTAGCCGGGGGCTAATGCGCCGCGTGCGGATCCATGATCGCAAGTTTGATGAAGAATAGCGTGAGCATGGCGAACACTACCGCTTGAATGAAGCCCACAAATACCTCAAAGGCCATTAGCGGAACTGGCAGTAGATACGCGAGGAAAAAGCCGGCAACGATGATCATAACCTCGCCTGCAAAGATGTTGCCGAAAAGACGGAACGAGAATGAAACGATGCGGCCCAGGTTAGATATGAATTCAATAATACCAACAATAAAGCCGACGGGTGAGCTGAAATTTACATACTTACTGCCGTACGTAAGGAATCCCAGGACAGCGATGCTCGTTACTTCGATCGTAAAGAATGAGATAAATGCGAGCGCGAGCGTGAAGTTGAGATCAGCGCCAGGTGCTCGCAGTAACGGTATAAGGCCGTGGTCACCCTCAATGCCGACGGATCCTATACCAGGGAGGAAGGCCATCTCATTTCCCACGAGAACAAAGAGGAAGATGGTCAACACGAGCGGAAAGAAACGCCGTGCAAGCTTCTCGTTCTCTAGCGTTTCAGTCATGTAGTTAAGGATTCCCTCAAACATCCATTCCACGCCCGCCTGGAGCTTACCCGGTATAAGCTTGAGTTTGCGACGGAATAAAACAGCAAAAACAATAAGCACAGCCATAACAACCCAGGCCATTAGGAGACTGTTCGTAATAGTGAGCCCGAGGAAGTGACCAATCGGCTCAGCCTTAAGCACAACATGCATAGCTGCCTCTTTGTGTGCGGCCGTCTCGACCGCATGAGCAGCTGCGGTTCCGTACTCAACTGTTTCTGCCGCGTACGCTACGCCCATATAGAATAAAAAGACCCGTTAGGGGGCCGTGTGCCTGCCATAATGCTTACATCTTACCAAAAGTCCCGATGTGCTCCAAGTGAAAATCGGCGGCCCATCTTACGCATTACCTAGCAGTGTAGGCCATTAGCTCGGAATTTTTATTTACCCCTCTTCAGAGCCTCGAGGTCATCAAGAATCTGGCGAACGCTGTTTGCGAGAGCATCTATGCTCTTGGCCTGAGCAGCATCACGCTGCTCCTCCTTCTCGTCGTCTTCGTGTAACTCCTCCAGGTCCTCACTCATTTCTTCAACATCCTCTTGGAGTTCGTCGAGATCCTCACTCATCTCTTCGACGTCTTCCTGGATCTCATCGATATCCTCTTCCACCTCACGGAGACTCTCGGTATTCATGTTCACGGTCATCTGGATAAAAATTGCAAGATAGATGGCCTCAAGAGAAACGACGGTCGTGAGGATTAGAAGCATTGTCTCTAGCGCGAGCACATCAAAGATGACCAGCGCAAAGAACCCTGCAAACACGAGGGTATGCAGTACGAGCGAGGCCGGAGAACCGACCCAGGACGTAAAGCGCTCTATGCGCGGCAATTTTTCAGGACGCGCCTTCATATACAGAACCTACCATCGTCTTGCGCGCCTTGTCTATGAATACAGGCATTTGATCACTGCGGCGCTCCTATTTCCAATTAACTAATTACTCGCTACCATGTGGATATGAATGATCAGCGACCCAGCCGGCCGCTCATCCCTCGTCCCCGCGCAGGCACGAAGGCGAGACGAGGCTTTCTTTCGCGCGTCAGTCCTGTCCTCAAGTCTTGGCTGCCCGTTGCAGGTTCTGCGTTTGCCATCGCAATAGCTGTCTTTTCCTTGCCAAGTGTCCTTGCTCAGGACCTGCAATCAGAGGAACCGCAACCGATCGCGCGCTCCTTTCCCGTTACGGTCTTTCCTGACTCAAAGTCCATTGTGGAAGACCCGGCTGTTGAAGAGCTGCTTGCAGAGGAGCCGGCAAACCTTACCGCTGCGGCCGGGTACGCAGATCTCGTCTTTACCTGGCTTGCAGTTCGCGTATCAGAACTCAAGGTCTACCGTCAGCTTGCAGGCGCTGCGGGCATGAACACGCTCTTTGTTACAGTCTACCCTGGTTACAGGGCGGAAGAGGTTGCACTGGCCTTTGGGAATAAGCTCGGGTGGACGCCAAGCGAGCGCGCAGCGTTTCTTAAGGCAGCGCGTGCTAAGGATCCTCAGCTCCCGGATGGCCAGTTTGTAGCAGGCACCTATTTTGTAAGTGTCACTGAGCCCGAAGACGTTGCCGAACTTACCAACGAGCGCTTCATGAGCGAAATCCTGGCACGCTACGGTACGTCCACCGCCGAACAGGTACCTCTTGAGGACGCCCTCACAATCGCTTCCCTGCTTGAGCGCGAAGCAGCAGGCTGGGAAGACATGCGCCTTATTTCGGGCGTTATTTGGAACCGGTTGTTCGTAGGCATGCCGCTCCAGATCGATGCGACGATGCAGTACAGCAAAGCAACACTTGCGGGAGGCAAGGGTGGGTGGTGGCCAGTGCCCGTACCGGCGGACAAAAACATCAAGCATCCCTACAACACCTATCGCCGGGTGGGGCTCCCTCCAGGACCTATTGCAAACCCTTCGGTAGCCGCCGTGCTTGCAGCACTTAATCCCAAAAAGACTGACTGCCTTTTCTACTTCCACGACCAATACGGCCGTTTTCACTGCTCACCCACATACGAAGGTCACGTTGCACTACTTAAGAAACATTACGGTCAGGGTCGATAGCGCGCTTCCTCTTAACATTGCGCCAGTACAGATAGTAGGCAAAAAGCGCTGCGAAAATTGCAATCACGCCTAGTAATATCTGGTCCTCAAAATGGTTGAAGACATCTATATATTTGAAGTAGAACTCACCTGCCTGCCAGCCGACGATTCCTAGCGCGAGCGCACGGATACCCGCACCCAGGAAGGTGATGAATATAAAGCGCGAAAATGGGTACCGTATTGCGCCACAAAAACCCGAGACGGCGACTCCCGGAATGGGTACGATGCGAAGAGCGAGCAAAGTAAGCTCATCGCGTTTACCACGAATGACGCGCTTTTCAACGCGTTGAATCTCCTCCCAAGTAATACCTAGCAAGCGATGGTTCTTCTGTATGAGCGGTTTACCACCATAGTAGGCAAGCGTATACACCATTGCAGAACCGATGCATATACCCGCAGCAACCGGTATGGCTATAACCAAGATGCTTCTAAAAAAGATAAGCGCAAAAGAGCCGTCTGCTGGAAGCAAGAAAAATCCTGCGGCCAGCGGGACAACTGCAGAGGGAATGGGCGCTATTACCTCCTCGACTAGCGTTGCTACAAAAACTCCCCAGACACCATACGTAGAAATAATTGTCTGGATGTACAGAACGCTCTGCTCGATCATGTTGCTGATGATACACTACCCCGCGAACTTAAAATCCGAATAAAACCGTCGACTATTAATTCGAAACGAATTATAGTTTCTCGTGTTCGGGCTGTAGTATACCGGTAGTACGGGTCCATGGGGTGGATCTAGACCGGGTTCGATTCCCGGCAGCCCGACCATTCTTCCCCTAACCCTCTGTCGGGCCGTGGTATAGTGGTATTACGTACGCTTCGGGTGCGTATAACCCGAGTTCGATTCTCGGCGGCCCGACAGAGGGTTAGACCCAGCAAAAGACCTGCATATGTGCAGGTCTTTTGCTTCATTGCCCAATCATCGAGACTCAGCCATACTTAATGTATATGAACTCACGCATAATCATCATTATAGTGGCGGTGCTGGCCATTGCTCTTCTCATCTTCACGCTCGTAGGCGGAAGCCGGCAGGATGAAGAAGCCGCAAAAGACCCAACTACGTTTGAAGAGTGTATAGCGCTCTATCCTTCGACACAGGAGTATCCTCGCCGTTGTGTAACGCCCTCAGGTCTTCAGTTCAGCGAGGCGGTCGCAACAACAACCGAACCTGTCGTCCCGGCCCCCACTTCAAGCCCAACAGCCCCGACACCGACACCACCTCAAACTTCCGGTATTCCGAATGTAATTACCGTCAAAACACCAACACGCGATCAGAAGGTAAGCTCTCCTATTACCATTACCGGTGAAGCCCGCGGTGGCTGGTATTTCGAGGCGTCGTTTCCGGTAGAGCTTCGCAATGCATCCGGTACGGTCATCGCTCGACACTATGCCGAAGCCCAAAGCGACTGGATGACGGAGAACTTCGTTCCCTTCCGTTCTACACTTACCTTTCCCGCACAGCCAGCAGGCTCTAAAGGCACACTTATCCTGAGGAAAGACAATCCATCAGGCGACCCCGCAAGAGACCAAAGCGTGAGTATCCCGGTTACGTTCTAAAGAACGTGTTGTGGAAGGCCGCTTTAAGCGGTTTTTCTAATGTCACTAGTTCACTAAACCTTTAGGGCGGCTCAGCAATAATCTCAGCATTAAACACACTAACTAACGGATGGCATGGATAATCCAAACCTTAACGACAAGAACGAAGACTTCAGTGAATGGTGGGAAGGCGTAGTTAAAGAAGAAGAGGCGAAAGCCGACAAGATGGACGCCGAAGAACGAATGGCACATACCAAAATGCTTGAAGACTTCCGCTCGGAAGCTGAGGCAGGTAAGGATTGGATGGCAGCTGACTGGGAACAGTTCAAGGCTCGTGTACAGCAGTGGACCAACAAGGCAGAAACAAAGGCTGACGAGGCCATCTAGACGAACCGGCTTTAAACTCCCCTTATTTGCAAACAGAAGGCGCATTACATGCGCCTTCTGTTTTAATGTGGACCGTACAGGATTCGAACCTGCGACCCCCTCTTTGCAAAAGAGGTGCTCTACCAACTGAGCTAACGGCCCAATACGGATCGCGGAGAACCGCAATCCGTTTAGGAATCTTACCCGTTCGCCTTAGGAAGAGCAAGACCTGGTGGCGCCTACTTGTTAGGTTTCTGGCCAATAATTTGTAGCCACACAGTACCTCCACTTTGTTTACGGTCTTGCCACACAACAGAAAGTCCAGCATCCGTAAGATACGAGATCAAATCTTCAAGTGTGAAGTAGCTGAAGAAACGCTCATATTCATACCCATAATCGTCCTCCTTTCGCACCTCCTCACTAGGATTTCCTTCCCTTTGCTCTTTGACCGCCAAGTAAAGTAACCCGGAAGGCTCTACTTTACTTGCCATTTCCCGCACTACCTCTGGCGCATCTTTGCGCGGTATGTGGAGCAAAGAGGCTTGGGCAAAAACAGCTTCAAAAGTTCCAGCGACGGACTTTATGTCCTGCATGGACCCGAGCACGAATGTAGCATCTGGAGCCACGGTTCGCGCAATATCAAGAAATTTTCTAGATATATCGACCCCAGTCACGCAAAGACCGTGGTCTGTTAAGTATTTGGATTTAATACCGCTACCGCAGCCGACATCAAGTACGCGGGACCCGGGGGTGAGACGCTGAATGAAAACGTCTGTACCTTCTTGCCACCAGTCATCCATACCGTGATCGTTGTGCCAGTCTTCGGCTATGCGATCGTATGTTTCCGCAAGGTCCATACTATTTACGGGCGAGGTCTACCAAATGCGTAAAGAAGTCGGGCAATTTTACGCCGACTGCAGCAAGCGATTTGGGCATGAGCGACTCTGTGGTCATTCCTATATCCGTCGCACTGTTTAGTTCAAGGAAGTAAACACCCTTGTCAGATACTATGAAGTCGGAACGCGAGTAATGCCGTTGGCCCAGTTGGCGGTGCATGGTTCGTGCTGCCTCCGTGAGTTCATCGGCAACTGCACGCGGAAACCTGCCCGGACAAAGTTCCTGCGTCTCGCCTGAGTACTTTGCGTCGTATGAAAACCATCCGTGTTCCTCCGACGGAACGATCTCTATGGCCGGGAGTGCGTAGAGCTCCTCCCCGCGGAGCCCTTCGACTATTCCTACAGTTGCTTCTGTGCCGCGAATGCGCTCCTCGATCAGAACACCGCTTGCGCCGCCTTCAAAAAGCTCGCGAACGGCGTCCGCAATGGGTTTAAAACCGGTTACGAGCGAAATTCCGATCGAGGAGCCCGATCCCACTGGCTTTATGACCACCGGCGGATGGAAGGAGCGCACGGCTTCACGCGCAACGACGTCTGCCTTTTCAGCCGTTTCTGTAAATACGTAGCGCGGCGTTCGGATTCCGGATTCGCGGGCACGCTCTTTTGCGAGCACTTTATGCGAGGCATGAAATGCGTGAAAGGAGTCGGCACCTGTATAGGGAACGGAAAACTGCTCTAGAATCTTTTGGACAGTGCCGTCCTGCCCATAGGGGCCATGAATCATTACTATTGCTACATCAATTAGTGGCAAAATTTTGCCTGGCGTTACAGGAATTCCACGGTCATGCCAAACGCCCTGCCTGTCGATGTAAATATCACGCACCGTATAGCGGTCTCGTGGAAGATGCGAAAGTGCTGTGTGTCCGCTCTTAAGTGAGATCTCGTGCTCTGCGGAGGGCCCGCCCCGGAGTACACCTACTACTGTGCCGTGCATGCATATGAGTATAGCAAGATGCCGGAAGGTATATAAAAATTTTGGGCCGCCCTCTCGTTCCTTGCGGATTGAGAGAACGGCCCAGTTGGGCTCGGTCCTTACGCGAGCCGGCAGAGCATGATGCCGCCGGTGCGCTCGAACTCGAAGACCTGGCTCCCCTTGGGCGCGAGCGTTGGACGCTTCGCCCTGAATTCGAGGAACGAGTGGGTGGGGCGCTTGTCGGTCGCGATGCCGGTGACGGCGATCGTGACCTTTTTCGAGCCGTCGTCGAAGTGATCGGTGACCCGGACGACCTTGATGTTGCAGGTCACCTCGTCACCGGGCCTGAACGACTCCGGCAGGTTCCGGAAACGCCGGAGATACCCGTCGGCGTTGCCCTGCTCCTGCCAGTACGGCTGATTGTCCTTCCCCTGGGGCGCCCCATTGAAGAACATGGTTTTCGCCGTCTCGGAGCAGACGACGACGCCGTCGGCGTAGGAGATGAGCTCCTCCCGCTTCGTCTTGTCGTGCAGCTTGCGCGGCTTGCGCTCGGTCTGCTGCGGCGGAGGGCGCTTCCCCTGCGGGTGACGATTGCCCTGCGGCTTGCCGCTGCCGTCGCGCCTAACATTTCCCTTAGCCATGACTTCATACCCCTTTTCTGGATTGAACTTCGAACTTCCTGGATACTATATACCAGTATCTCCAAAATGTCAAGCACGGGCGTGCCTGAATTCTAAGGCATGTTGTAGGCACCCAGGATCTCTGTAAGTCGGTCGGGCACCAAAATTGGCCGTGTTTTCTGGTCTATATCACGCTGGGTATTTAGACCGATTCCAAGTTCGGGTTGGAGAGTATACAGCGTCACATGAGTCGGCTGAGATTGTAGCGAGATACGGAGTTCCCTTCTGGCCAGTTCAAAAAAACTCTCTAAGTTTGAAACTTCACACATTGCGATGATGCTTTTGCGTTCCATCATCTCCGCAAAACGAAACTCTCCCGTGTATCTAACAAACGAAACGCTGTTTTCCCGAGTAAATTCGCAAAAAAGGCTAAGCAGGTCCTGCTCAACAGATTCCCCGTATTTGCGAATCAGATACTTTACGCACAAGAGGCTAACGTGAAAAGTAGACTTTGCCTGCAGATTTATCTCCCCAACAGAAATCTCCTGTGGAAGCCCTTCAACCGTGACAGGTAGTCCGATATACCCCTGTCCGTAAGCGTGTGTTCGTGCACCGCAAATATAATTTGGGTTCTCCATGCAGTGAGTATAGCAACGACGCGTCTATCCTATACGTATACCGGCCGGCACGATTTTCAACATTTCCTCCCAGGGAATTCTTGACTCCTGGATCGTGCGATTATGCGGACCTCCGTTCAAAAGTGAGTTAGTCGCCGGGTCGTAATACCAATTCGGCACTTGTTCAATAGTGCGAATAGTCTCAGCCTTGGCCTCATCAAGCTCAACCCCACCGAGTTCCGCCTCCCTGAGACGTATAAAAGCCATTACCTTCGATAGGTTTAACTTGCGCTGTTGTTTGGTTAGTACGACGTAGTGGTTGGTGTGTTCTGACTTTTGTACCACTACATCTATATTCCTTCCGGTTTGTGCGCGAAGGTACCCCGGCATCGACGGCTTGTCAGACGTTACAAAAGCAATCTTCACCGGTTTCCCTGCCTGTTCGGCCTGTAGCTCAACGTACATACCTTCCTGCTGCTTCCTTTGAATATCCTTCGGCAACTCGACATGATGTTCACGCGCCGCATGAAGATGCGCGCGCAGTAAAGGAAGAACGATTGAGACAATCTGGTCCGGGTCGTTGGTGTATTTTTTATTTAAAGCAGCGATGAGGCCGGAAAGTCCGAAAGCGCGGTCAAGCGGATCGCGTGAGAGCGTCCCCTTTCCTTGTGTGTCGTCACGTACAGCGTAGGCGATCAGCTGTGCAGTCTCAGGGCTCTGAAATATCCCCAATTCCTTCGCA
>DASVVA010000030.1:0-7911 GCA_036386775.1 Minisyncoccota bacterium | reverse complement strand
CGAGAAGCACTGCTTCGTTTCAGGCCAGGCTGGTGTTGCGGAAATCTCTTCAAATCAGACAACCGTATTGCTGTAAGCCAAAAGAAAAGGCCCGCGAAAACCGCGGGCCTTTTCTTTAACCAGTACGCCGCTTCTGCGCGTCTGCGTAAAGACTAAAGAGCGCGAGGAGAAGGCTTACGGTTAAGGGCCCAAGGAAGAGGCCTGCAGGACCAAAAAAGGCGAGGCCACCAAGCACTGAAAGGAGAATGACCAGCGAGGGCAGGTGAATGCCGCGACTCATAAGCATTGGACCGACAAAGTTGTCGATTAGACCGACGGCGGCAATTCCCCACGCTAAGAGCCCGAGCGCAGAAACGGTGTCTCCGGCAATAAGGAGGAAGCCGATTGCGGGCGCGATAACTAGCGCGGTGCCCACACCCGGAACCAGAGCGGCAATACACGTAATAAGGCCCCACAGGAGAGGGTTCGGAACACCGAAGATCACATAGCCGACCGAAGCAACAACACCCTGGATGAGCGAGACCGCGAGCGAACCACGCACAACGGTGTTGATCGTAAGCGCAAGGCGGTTGAAGATACGGTCGTCATCATCATCGTTGAATGGCGAAAGGTGCAGCAGCTGGGCACGAATTGCCGGGCCATTTTTAAGGAACGCAAAGAGAGCGATGAAGAAGATAAAGAGGTCGAGAGCCACATTAAGGAGACTGGAAAAGGCGGCGCCCGTGTGGCCGAGGAGCCATCGCAAGCCGTTTTCCACGTACTGATTAAGATCAGACGCAATCCGCTGCGCGAAAGCATACGACCCTGGTGCGCTAGGCTCAAGTGACTCGCCGATATAAAGAACAGCACCCTGTGTATTTGCAAGACCGGAGCCTTGAGTAAGGGACACATAGGTGTGCTGTGCCTCGCCGATAATGCGAAGCGCGATGGCAGAAAGCGGAACAAGGAGACAGACGGTAACGACCAATATCGTGACTGCAGCAGCAAGTCCGCTCCATCCCTTCAGACGCTTTAGGAAAAAGCGTTGCAGGGGATAGAGTACGACGGCAAAAATAGCGGCCAGAGCCAAAGGGGTCAGGAACGGTTTAAAGATAAAAAAGGCCAGAACGGCGACAGCGCCGAGAAGGCCGACGAGTGCATAGGTTTGGATACGTTCTGTTTGCATAAGGATGTGCTTCTTAGTATACCAGCCGACTTATTCCACCCAGGCCGGCTGTGGTTTTCGGCGTACGCACGGTCTGTTATACTCTCCCCACTATGGGTATACAAAATTTCCTGCTTAGCCAGGCAATGAAGTGGAAAATGAAAGACGTGCCTCCTGAGCAGCGGGAACAGATCATGGCACTCGTGCAAAAAGACCCGGAACTCTTTAAGAAGATTGGAGAGGAGGTCGACAAACGGGTAAAGGGAGGCGAGCCGCAGATGAAGGCAACACTTGAGGTCATGAAAAAATATCGGAGTGAGCTTGCGGTCCTTCTTCAAAAGTAACGTGCGTAAGATAGCCCGAATCTATCTCATAGTGCGGGTACTCGTGCGGCTATTGCGTTACTTCAGACAGTGGCGCCGCCGAACCAAGAAAAAAGATCATGTCTAAAAAAATATTCATTCTCATGGGCAATCCGGATAAGGACGGGACGCTCTCGAACGAGTTTGCCGATGTCTACGAGAGAGTGGCCAAAGAGGCAGGACATGAAGTACGGCGAACGAATCTGGGCGATATGGCCTTTGATCCCATTCTCCACAAAGGCTACAAGGTTATTCAAAACCTCGAACCCGACTTGAAGAAAGCACAGGAAGATATGAAGTGGGCTGACCACTTCGTACTCGTATATCCGCTGTGGTGGGCGGGTATGCCCGCGCTTCTCAAGGGCATGTTTGACCGCATGTGGATTCCACGATTCGCTTTTCACTTCTGGGAAAATGGCCTCGGCTGGGACAGACTCCTAAAGGGGAAGACTGCGCGCGTAATTATTCTCTCGAAAAACTGGCCAGTCGTTGAACGTTTCCTGTTTGGTGACTTCAAGAACGAAATAGGAAAGGCGCTTCTAGGATTTGCTGGATATAAAGTGCGTATGACCGAAATCGGCCACTCAGAGGGCATGGATGATTCGCGTAAAAGCGAGTGGCACGAACGCATCGCCAAGCTTGCGCGGAGCGGAGAGTAACCCTAAGGTACTACGATGTTAAGAATAGGAATCGTGGGACTCCCCAACGTCGGCAAGTCGACGCTTTTTAACGCACTTACGAAGCAGGCAGTGCCCGCAGAGAATTATCCATTTTGCACTATCGATCCGTCAGTCGGCGTTGTCGGCGTCCCTGACGAACGACTGGATAAGCTTGCGGGGCTGTCAAAATCCGAAAAAGTGGTTCCTGCAGCCGTAGAGTTCGTCGATATTGCAGGGCTTGTAAAGGGAGCGAGCCAGGGAGAGGGTCTGGGGAATCAGTTCCTTTCACACATACGTGAAGTCGACGCCATTCTTCAAATGGTGAGGTTTTTCGACGATCCTGATGTGACGCATGTGCACGGCGACGTTGATCCGGTGCGGGACATAGAAGTCATTAATCTCGAACTCGTACTTGCTGATATGCAGTCGGTGAAGAATCGTCGCGAACGGCTCGTTCGCGACGTGCGCGCCGCCTCCAAAGACGCCGTCGCTGAGGACGCGGTACTGACGAAGGTCGAGCAGGTGCTTGCGGAGGGGAACTTGGCACGAAGTGCGAACTTGGCACCGGACGAGGCCAAGCTCATAAAGTCGCTCAACCTCCTTACCTTAAAGCCCATCTTGTACTCGCTCAACGGGAAGTCCGGGGGGCACAACCTTAATGAGGTTAATGACGGACGAGCAGATAGGGCTCACGCACTTATCGAATCACTCGGATCCTTATATGTGCACGTGGACGCTGCCACGGAACGGGATCTTAACGATGTTGCAGACGAGGACAGGGAGATGTTCCGCCAAGAACTCGGCGTGCAGGTTGATGGTCTTGATGCGCTCATACAGAAAGCCTACGAAACACTGGGTCTCATTACTTTCTTTACAACCGGCCCTAAGGAAAGTCGCGCATGGACCGTAACCAAAGGAGCCTCTGCTCCTGAGGCCGGTGCTGCGATCCACAACGATTTCAAGGACAAATTCATTCGCGCCGAAGTGATTGAGTGGAACAAACTTCTCGCAGACGGCTCATGGAGTGCCGCACGAGAGAAAGGAGATATACGTACCGAGGGCAAAACGTACACAGTGAATGATGGCGACGTGATGGTTTTCCTGCATAGCTAAAAGTTTAGTTATCCCAGCGCTTTTTTCGACTGAGGGAGGAATGCTATGGTTTATACATGCTTCTCTCTGCGCGTAAGAGCATTTGGTCGGGGTTTGAGTAATGGGGAGTTTCCCATTTATTCATTAAACCGATCATCATGAGTAACTACATTTGCAGTAGGACCCAAGTACGGGTTGAAGACCTCCATCTCGAAGCATACGTTGGACTTTATGCTCCTGAGCGCGACCAGCTCCAAACAATCGCCATTGATATAGTGTGCGAACTAGAAAACCCTGAAGTTCTCGACGAGGACCTGGCGAATTCCGTCGATTATGTGCCTTTAGTGGAAGAAGTGAAAGGACTGACCAAGAGCCAGCGGCGACATCTTATCGAGACTCTGGCTGAGGAAATTGCACAGGTTTGCCTGCGCAAAGAACGCACAAAAACTGTGTTAGTCTCGATACGGAAGCCGCACAAACTTCCGGGCGTAAAGGCCGTTGGTATCACAAGATTGTTCGAGAGGGGATAGGCAGTGAGTTCAGAACAGCAGCTATCAAGGCAGGCTGTTCCTGCCTACCCGGTCAGTCCGGATTCTGCCGTACATGCCGTTGAGCAGTTCCGTACAGTCGGCGGAGTGCATCTGCGTGGGGTGGTCACTCCGGAACTTGCCAAGCGAGTCACGACCAGGGCGCGCGACGGCTTTGTTTCGGGCAGATTCGCCGCGCAGCCTTATGAGGCCTCGAGTCGCACCGGTTTCTCAGCTCCGGGCACGGAGCTGGTGCGGGGCGAACTCGTGACACTCCGCGAGACGTACGACTATCATCCGCTCGCGCCGGTCTTTGTGCCCGAGCTCCACCTCCTCCACGACGAGCTTACGAGGCTGGTGGGAGAGGTGATTGGGTGGATCGACCGAACGGCTGAAGGAAATCGCGGGAAGAAGCTTGCCGAGCTTCGCCAGGGGCAGAACGTCCTGCGCGTCGCGCATCAGCTCGAGAGCTGTGCTCCGGACAGGGTAAGCTTCAGAGACCATTACGACTTCGGACTCTTCACCGCTTTTCTCGGCGGGGCTGACGGGCTCGAGGGCAATTTGTCCGGGCAGTGGGTGAAAATCGATCTCGCGCCGGGCGACGTCTTCGTGGGCGCGGGAACCGTGCTCACGAAGTTCTTCCCCCGGCTAAGGCCGTTCCACCATCGCGTGGTAGGCGGGGAGACGGGCAGGCTTTCTGCCTTCCTTTTCTTCGACCCACACGAGGACGAGGCTCTTCCGGGGGGAGGCACCTTCGGCGAGTTTCTTGCCGGGAAGATGGAGGCGGTTCGGGTTGCGGACTGACAGGTCTACAAGAATGCAGGGCACCCTCGGGTGCCTTCTTTTTTGTTATACTGATGACCTATGGATATAGCCACAACTCCTTCAACAAAGACGACGCCGCGGGACTTTTTTCTATGGCTTGCGGCGATGGCGTCGTTCTACTGGGCTGTCATCGCCTTCGTAACGCTCCTTTCTGAATATATTAACTACACATATCCGGATCCGCTTGCGTATTACGCCGACCCCTACTCAGGCGCAATGCGGTTTTCCATGGCTTCGCTCATTGTGCTGTCGCCGCTTGCGGTTGCTCTTATCTATCTCATCCGGCGCACGGTTCTAAAGGATTCCTCCAAGGAACGTACGTGGGTAAGGCGCTGGGCAATTATGCTCACGCTTTTCGTCGCAGGCGCAACTGTCGCTGTCGACCTTATTACTCTTCTTACAACTTTCCTGGGCGGCGAACTAACTACACGCTTCCTGCTTAAAGTGCTGGTGATACTGCTCGTTGCTCTCGGTGTGTTTCTTCATTTCGTAGCCGAAATGCGTGGATATTGGTTTAAGCATCCGCGGCGCGCACATCTTGTCGCGGGCGCAGCTCTCCTGCTCGTCCTGCTGACGGTCGCTGCAGGCTTCTTTATTGTTGGTAGCCCTCGCGATATGCGCATGATGAGGTACGACCAGCAAAAGGTTGGCGATCTGCAGAGTCTGCAATACCAAATCGTCACGTTCTACCAACAGAAGCAAGAGCTGCCGGAAACCCTGGCCGAAATTGTCGATCCACTGACCGGCTTTGTTATTCCGCAGGACCCACAAGGAGGCGCGTATCGTTACGAAAGGGTCAGTTCAGAATCATTCAAGCTCTGCGCAAGCTTTAACCACGAGTCACGTGACGTGTCTGGGCGCGGAGCGTACCACGACAGCGTTGCCATGCCTGCTGGCATGAACCCCGAAGACAACTGGAGACACGGGGCGGGCGAGTCATGCTTCGATCGCACGATTGATCCCGAGAGGTATCCGCCCCAGAAGCCCGTGCGAGGTTCATAATCCATGGCGCGTGAATCGTATCCGCATGGCCCGATAGAAAAGAAAGCCCAAGAAAAGTGGGAGCGTTTAAATTTACACAAATCGGACCTAAAAGACTCTACAAAAGAGCCCTACTATCTCCTCTTTGAGTTTCCGTTTCCTTCAGGAGACCTGCATGTAGGCCACTGGTATGCATACGCGCTCAACGATCTGTTTGCGCGCATGAAGCGAATGCAGGGATATAACGTTCTCTTTCCGATGGGCTTTGATGCGTTCGGCTTACCTGCCGAGAACGCCGCGATGAAGCGCGGACTCGATACTGCTGAGTGGATAAAACAGAGCATCGATCGCATGCGCGAACAGGTAAGGGGCATGGGCACATCACTCGATTGGTCAAAGGAAGTAGTTACATCTGATCCGGCATATTACCGCTGGACACAATGGCTTTTTACGAAACTTTTTGAGCACGGCCTCGCGTATCGTTCGGAGGCGCCTGTTAAGTGGTGTCCGAAAGACCAGACTGTTCTTGCAAATGAGCAGGTGATCGATGGAGTGTGTGAACGTTGTGGCACAGATGTTGAGGAGAAGCGCCTGACCCAATGGTTTCTCAAGATTACTGCCTATGCCGATCGCCTCATCGACGATCTCGAAGCGCTTCCCTGGAGGAGTGATATTAAGGAAGCGCAGCGTGCATGGATCGGGAAGTCCGAGGGTGCACGACTCTCGTTCGTACTTTCGAGCGGAGAGGCGATAGAAATCTTCACGACACGCCCCGACACCATTTTTGGCGCAACCTATCTTGTGCTTGCGCCGGAGCACCCATACATCGATGCGTTGCTGGAGAGCGGGGTTATGACGAATATAGGTGAAGTACGCGCATATCGAGAAGCTACAGCTCGCAAAACAGAACGTGAGCGTTCAGAGAATAAGGAAAAGACGGGCGTTAAGCTCGAGGGTATTACAGCAGAAAACCCGGCAACCAAAGAGCAGATTCCGGTATTCGTTGCTGACTACGTGCTTGCTTCCTACGGCACCGGCGCAGTGATGGCGGTTCCTGCGCACGACGAGCGTGACTTCGAGTTTGCTAAGCGCCACGAGCTGCCTGTTCAGCCGGTGGTTGCAACAACCATAATTAACTCACACAACCCACCAGTTCCCGGTAAACCCAACACAAAGCGAAATGTAATTCACGCCGTTTTGCATAATCCGAAGGACGACACTTACTTGGTTGCTTTCCTAAAGGACGACTCGTGGGGTGACCAGAAACCAGTAAATTTCGTTATCGGGGGCGTTGATGAGGGCGAAGATTGGATAGAAGCAGCAGCCCGTGAAATACGCGAGGAAACAGGTTATACGGACTTTGAGTTCCGTGAAGAAGTTCCGCTGCCAGTAAATGCTTACTTCTACCAGAGGCAGAAAGAGGTGAACCGAGATTCAGATATTCGCACATTCGTCTTTAGCCTTAAGTCAGACGCACGTGAATCTGTAGGAGAAGAAGAAGAGGCCAAACATGAGTTTAAGTGGCTTCCGCGGGAGCAGGTAGCATCACGCCTCAACATACCGACCGACCAGCTACTTTGGCGCTACATGTCGGAAGGAGGCTTTGCAACAAGTGAGTCGGGCAGACTTGTAAACTCCGGAGAATTCAGCGGTCGTAACAGCGAAGACGCAATGTGGGACATTGTTGCTGCGGTTGGCGGAACACGCGAAACTCAGTACCGACTTCGCGACTGGTTGGTGAGCCGACAGCGCTACTGGGGATGTCCAATACCGATCGTCTATGACCCGGAGGGGAAAGCACACGCAGTCCCACCAGAAAATCTGCCGTGGACTTTGCCGACTGATGTGGGCTCTGGCTCTGTAGCAGGAGGGGGTTCCCCGCTTGCGCACTCACAAGAGCTAAAGGACCGGGTAACTCGCATATTTGGCGAAGGGTGGACGCCCGAATGCGATACTCTCGATGTGTTTATGGACTCAGCGTGGTACTACACTCGGTATCTCTCACCAGATAATGCACAGCATTTTTCTGACCCAGACCTCATGAGTCGCTGGCTGCCGATCAATCGTTACTCAGGTGGTTCAGAGCATACGACAGTGCACCTTCTTTATGCGCGCTTCTTTTATAAAGCATTGTATGACCTGGCGCTTGTGCCCACCGCTGAGCCGTTTATCGAGCGCTATAATCGCGGTCTTATCATGGGAACTGACGGACAAAAAATGTCCAAATCTAAAGGCAACGTTCTGAATCCTGACGAGATAGTGGCCGTGCACGGAGCAGATGCAGTACGAATGTATCTCGCATTTATCGGTCCTTACAACGA
>DASVVA010000029.1:0-12731 GCA_036386775.1 Minisyncoccota bacterium | reverse complement strand
TACGTTCATGTTTTGGGCGAACTTCCGAAGAGTGGACCTGTGACTCTTACGGGAGAGTACGTCTGTTTGCCGGCTAAGGAGATGTATAAGCCAACCATCATGCTTTGCGCCTTCGGTCTTCTCGCAGACGACGGTCGCTATTACGCACTGCGCGCTAAGGAAGGTGTGGACCTGTGGCAACACGAAAACGGCAAGATCCAGGTGACCGGGACCTTTACGAAGGGAACAGTGCAACACCCAGTCTTCCAGGGCGAAGGGACTATCGAGACAGAAAGCGTAAAAGTTCTTAAATAAAACAGATGGATAACAAAAGGGCTGCGCAATGCGCAGCCCTTTTGTTATCCCCGCAGGACGCGACAAAGAGGTCTTCTGGACATATACTAGGGATGTATTCCTAATATAATCCCATGACCTTGAATCTTCGTGTGCTCGTGTTTCCGGTGCTTGTTCTGGGGGCATTCTTTATGCCTGAGTATTCGCGTGCTCAGTCCCTTCCTGCGCCCATCGTAAAGATGAGCGAGGCTGCGGAGAGTGCGCCCGCGAGCCGCTCAACGACTGATGTGGGCTTTACCGTTCACGAGTCGGGCCAAAAGACCTATCAGGGCAAGGCCCGGGGCACGTTCGTTGTAGGGGCCGGCGATGATGCTGACTCGGAGGGCTCTTTCAGCTTTACGTTCGAGCAGGTGCGCGGCTCAGATCTTAAAGACGTACTCGGCAAGAATAAGTTCAGCATCGGGGCTGACTTCAAGATCATGCCGTCACGTGAGCAGATCTTTTTCCGCATCACGCAGTTCCCAAGCGTTCCGGACTTCGACATTAAGAAGCTTACGAAGAAGTGGGTCTATGTAGACGTAGGTGACTATGCGCGCGAGTACGGTGAGAAGGCAGACTTTTCATCTCGTGAAGTGCTTGAGCACTTTAACGATGCGCACCGCAAATATCCTGCGTTCATGTTCACCGAGCAGGGCTCGACTTCAAAGGAGTACGTCTACACCTTCCGCGCCAACCCGCGCCAGCTTATGCGCATGGTGAATGAGGCGTACCGCCTTGCTGGCGAAGACCAGATCTTCAGCGAGTATGAGATTGACGACGCTGCGTCACACCTCGATACCATCACGGGTACTTTGAAGATCAACAAAACGTCATATCTACCAACGGCAGCCACATACCGCATTGGCGTTACGTACGATGAGTACCGCACGATCGTGACGAGCGAAACTAAGTATCAGTATGGTCCACTGAAGCCGGTGAAGCGCCCGTCAGGAGCGATTGATATCGAAAAATGGATTAACAGCATCTTCGGAGACCTTGATGAGGCTCGCACGAAGGGAAGCGATGCCGCGATAAAGTCGCAGCTCGCTAACTCTCGCGCTGAAGCTGAACTCTTCTACGACTCCAACAATAGCTCGTATCGCGGCGTGTGCAGCGAGGACAACCACTCGTATTGGGGCATAGGCGATAACGTGGAAGCTGCTGGGGGAGACTGCAATGACACGACATGGGCATGGGCCGCAAGCGCCAAGCTCAGTACTGGTAAGTACTACTGCGTTGACTCAACCGGCTTTGCCAAAGAGACAAAGAAAAAGTTGGGTTCGAGTATAACCTGCAGCTAAATAGGGTCTTAAAAACAACCCCGGCGCCCATGGGCGCCGGGGTTGTTTTTAAGGTATATACTGACCCTGTAAACCTAATTACGTACTCATGACCTTAGCTTTCCGTGCCCTTGCGCTTGCTCCAATTATTGCGGGCGCGCTGTTTATCGCTGCGCCGACGCGCGCGGCCACCGTTCCTGAGCCGCTTATCAGAATGAGCGACGCACTTAAGGATGTCGACGCTGCCCGCGGCGACCTTAACGTTCAGGTGACTGAATACAGTGGTAGCCGTAAGGTGCTGTCTGGCACCGTCAAGGGCCACATCCTTGCTGACATGGAAACCAAGAACATGGAGGGTAAGGCAACCGTAAACCTACAGGGAGAAGGGCTTAATAATCTCCTTGGTATGAAAAAGCTTACCGGTGCTTTCGACTTCAGAATGCTTGCTGACGACGGCGATCTGTATGTACGCGTCACCAAGTTCCCGAAGTTCAAACTCTTTGACTTCACCAAGGCAGCTAAACGCTGGATTCGTATTGAAATGCCCGGTGGCAACCCTTTCCTCGCCGATGTTCCCACCTCTCCTGAAGACGATTACTTCGCAGAAGTACAAAGTCGCTACCCAGCCTTCGTGCTTACGGAGCGCGGCTCAACTAAACGCGAGTACGTCTACGACTATCGCGTCAACCTCGATCTGCTCCCGGCGTTTATTGTCGAAAGCCAGCGGCTTCAAGGTGAGTACTTGAGTCACGCAGAAGCAGAGGCGCTTGTGTCCGAGTACCAGTCCATCACTGGCAGCATTCGTGTCGACAAGAAGACCTACCTTCCATCGACCGTAACGACGCGCACGGTAGAGATGGGAACCGGGCGCACCGTGACAGACTCAACTCTCAAGTACGGCTATGGCGTCAAAGTAAACGTAGCAAAACCCTCGGGAGCCATGGACCTCGAAGATCTCGAGGAACTCCTCGGGGTGTAACCCGCCAAAAGCAGCAAGCAAAAAGCGCCTGTTGGCGCTTTTTGCTTACCTTTCACTCGAAAGGAATTCGTCTACCTGTTCGTCCGTGAGGTCTACTATTTCGGCACCTGCTTTTGTAAGTTCGTCTCGCTCCCAGCGGGCCCCATAAGAAGATTCCCAGCCTGGAATGAACCAAGCCCGCCGAATGAGTCCGCTCGTGAGAAGCGGATGGTAGAACTCCTCAAGAATAGGCATGTAATACGCGCCAGCGCGTGAAGGGCCCTCGTCCTGCCAGCGTTTTCTGAAAAAGAAGATGCGCTCCTCGTAGGGAACCTGACTGAAGATGGGGCGGCCTTGTTCAGTCAGCGCCGTAATGGTTGCGCCGAAGACGCGAAAGTTCTCCTCAATGCTCCCGCGTCCACCGGTTGATATTGGACCACATACTGTTTCTGCCCCGGTAGGAAACTTTTTGAGTTCAGCAAGTGCGAGCGGCACAAGCTCGGCGAACGAATCGGCCTTTACACACTCAGCCTCAAGCCAGGATTTGTCTGTTGCGTGGTGCATGGTCTCTGAATAATAACAAAATGCCCCGCCACATTGCGGGGTTTTAAAAGGGGGTCACCTCCCAGACGCGCCTCACCCGGAGGCCCTTCCCGTTAGGGTTGTTTTCGATCTCACAGTCCACCATATCCCCTGGCTCCAGATCTTCAGAGTAACTCCGCCTAAGGATATTGAGACGGAGAAATATCTGGGCGCCTTTCTCAGCGGATAAGAAGAAATATGTCCCGTGGACAGAGGTGACGACGGCAGAGAGACGCCTCACGCCTTCGGGCAACCTTCCCCGCGCTGGGTCGAGCGGTTCGCGTCTTAGGGGAGCGGGCCATTGCGGGGGACCCGGCTTTTTCTCCTGCACGAACTGAAATGGCGCCCGTTCTCCGGCTTCAACCAACTTCAACTTGGTCGCGTATTTCGAAGACGGGGGAGAGCCGTCGACGCGTTCTCTCGGACGTTTCCTTTTGGCCACGACTTCCTCCACACCTGGTTCTACCGCAGTTGTAGCTGTATTCCAAAAGAGCGTCAAGCCCGCAAAACACAAAGACCCGCAGAAGCGGGTCTTTGTGTTTTGTTTTGTGGAGGTTGATACATCAGATAAGAACCTCGCTGTTGGAATGCAGCTCCTCATATTTCCTACGCGTGGTGGATGACTGGCACTCACTATGAGTATACGAAAGCCAATACGTGCCTACGGCGTACCCAGAACTTGGCGGGGAGATTAGAACCCCTACAGAAGACGTGATGAAAAGGTTCTACAAGTATCTTTCTTCGTAGCGTTTCATTGCGTTCTCAACAAGTTTCAAGCCCTGACCGCGTTTCGTAGTCATATACTTCCCACCTTCGTCCTTAGTGACCATGCCGTCTTCCACAAGTTTCTTGAGCTTAAGCGTAAGGGTACGGGTAGAAATTCCTTCCAGCGCCCGTTCAAGGTCGCAAAAACGCTTTGCTCCGTGATTGAGCTGGTACAGGATGAGCATAGTCCAGCTATCGGAAAGGAGCTGGGCGACTTTCGTTATGGGGCAGGTCACATCGGACTTCTTCATGCACTCGCACTATATCAAAGGCGGGGATACTTTACAATGTAAAGTATCACTGATACACTGACATACGTAACTAAGAACCATTATTTTATGAATACACTCGCCACCGCAGAAGCTATCGCCAAGACCACCGCAGCCCTTAAGGCGAATGGTTTTGAGCCAATTTATTTAAATTCGAAGGAAGAGGCCCTTGAGAAGGTTAAGGAACTCATTCCTGAAAGTGCTTCTATTATGAACGGCGCATCCGAGTCGCTTCGAGAAGTCGGCCTTACTGATTATTTGAAGAGCGGGAAGCATGCTTGGAAGAATCACCACGACACCATTCTTGCTGAAACCGACCAAGCAAAACAAGGCCAGCTTCGTCGCGAGGCCGTGATTTCGGACTTCTACCTGGGCAGCGTGCACGCACTCACAGAAACGGGCGAGCTTATCATTGCTTCCAATACGGGTAGCCAGCTCCCTCATCTCGCGTTTACCTCACCTAATGCCGTTCTTGTGGTTGGCGCTAACAAGATTGTCCCAAGTCTAACCGACGCACTAACTCGAATTGACGAGCATGTCATTCCCCTTGAGGACGCGCGAATGAAGGAGGCGTACGGTTTCGGTACCACTTGGGCAAAGACTCTCATCCTCCACAAGGAGAACACGATGATGGGGCGGAAGATCTACGTCATTATCGTTAACGAGCATCTTGGCTTCTAACTTATTTATGGAAAAAATCATTCATCGCGCCGACAGTAGGGGAGGAGGTAACTTCGATTGGCTTTCAACACGCCACAGCTTTAGTTTCGCGCAGTGGTACGACCCGGCCCGCATGGGTTTCGGAGCACTTAGGGTGCTGAACGACGACAAGGTGGCTCCAGCTTCAGGTTTTGGCATGCACGCTCACAGCGACATGGAGATTATTACTATCGTCATGGAAGGCACAGTTACTCACACTGACAGCATGGGGAATAGTTTTGAAGTGCCAGCAGGTGACGTGCAGGTAATGTCCGCTGGTACGGGCGTGAAGCATTCAGAAGAGAACGCCTCGCCTAGCGAGCCTTTGGAATTCTTCCAGATATGGATCGAACCGAATGTGCAGGGTAGCGCACCGCGCTATGCGCAGAAGTCTTTTGGTCTTGGTGACACACCAGGTCTGACCACTATCGTCGGTCCTGACGAAACTGAAGGTGCCTTGGCTATACAGCAAGAAGCATATATCTCGCACGCAGTTGTAGATGGTGACAATCCTCTTGTCGTCACTCTCAAAGATCCATCTCATGGCGCATACATCTTTGTAATAAAAGGGAGTGTCTCAGTTATGGATGAGGAACTTGAAGCGCGTGACGCTATGGGAATTAGCGGAGTAAGTAAGATAACTCTGTCTACCAAGGACCAATCATCCTTGCTCATAATCGAAGTCCCTCTCAAGTAACCTGTTGAGCACAGAGTATATTCCTCATACATTAGAAACCGCCTCATGGGCGGTTTCTAATGTTCTATATGTTTCCATATAGTTCTATATCAGTGGAGGTGGGGAGAGTTGAACTCCCGTCCGAATCTGGCTTTGAGGACGAGTCTACGACGCGTAGTCAGCATTGAAGTTTCAACAGAAGCGTCGGAATGCCGACGAAAACGCTTCTGCCAGAGCCTGGAGGTTAAGCGAGAAGGCTAGGCAACCTTCAGCCGATCCTGTAGAAGATTTCGCCCTCGTCTGTCGCTACGGGAACCGACAGAGAAGACGTCGCTAGGCGAAGCGAGCTAAAAGCTCAAGCTTACGAACTAAGCGAACGCAAGGCTGCCTACCTTACCGAAGTAAGGAGACGGCTGTGCGCCTGCAACAGAATTGTTTGCAAGTATTTTTGATTGCGAGATTTAGATGGACAGCAATCTTCCATCGCGCCGCACGTATCTCAAAGTACAGACCGTCAAAGCCGGTCACCCCCGGGCACGAACATTACAGGAGCAATGTTCGTGCCCGGGACCGATCGACTAGCTTCGTTGTTTGAGTGCACGATCCATCTCACGTTTGGCGTCCTTAAGCTTGAGTGTCTCTCGCTTGTCGGCTTTGCCTTTACCGCGCACGATGGCAACGCGCACTTTCACATATCTCCCATTATTATATACCTCAAGCGGGACAATTGTCAATCCTTTGCGCTCTTCCGCATCGCCCAGTTCAGCGATTTCGCGACTTGTAAGTAGAAGGCGTCGTGTGCGTTCCGGCTCATAGCCTGCGGGCGTATTGCCGGGCTGGTAGGGAGGTATTTGCATGCCAAGTACAAAGGCCTCACCCGCCCGCACGATGACGCGCGAGCCGTCGAGTTTGCCCTGTTTACGGCGAAGCGCCTTCACTTCGGCACCCGACAGCTCGATACCCGCCTGGAAGGTTTCGAGGACCGTATAGCGCAAGCGTGCCTTTTTGTTTTCGATGAGGCTCATAGAACATGTTTTCGCACACGCGCCATCTATTGTATAGTGGCTCGTATCTCATTATGGCACCGAATCTCCCCATGCCGCCAAAGGGCGGTCCACCAAAGAAGGACAAAGGAAAGGGAAAGAAGGGAATGGGTCTGCTCCCGGGCGGCCCCGGTTTTGTCGGCAACCTCATAACAACAATTCTCATCTTCCTCGTTCTCATGACGGGGTACTCACTCTTTGTTGACCGGTCAAAACAGGCAGAGGAGATTTCGCTCACCCAGCTCGCTACTGACGTGCGTGCAGGACAGGTAGAGAGCATTCGTATAGCAGGCGAGGATATGACGCTAACCTATGCTGGCGGTACTGAGAAGCGGGCGATGCGCGACCCTTCCCAAGGCCTCACTGAAACACTGACTAATTACGGTGTAACACCTGAAGAGCTTTCGCGCGTTGCGATCACTATTGCCACGGAGTCGGGCTTCCGTTTCTGGTTCTCGACCTTGGCGCCAATTCTTCTTCCGGTACTTCTCCTCGGAATCCTATTCCTCTTCCTTGTGCGCCAGGTAAAGGGGGCGGGCATGCAGGCCTTTACCTTTGGTCAGTCGAAGGCGCGCATGATTGATCCTGCAGACACAAATCAACGCGTTACGTTTGCTGACGTGGCGGGCGCAAAGGAAGCAAAGGAAGAGCTCCTTGAGATTGTCGACTTCCTTAAGAACCCGAAAAAATTCCTCGATATCGGTGCGCGAATTCCGAAGGGCATTATGCTCATGGGTGCGCCTGGTACGGGTAAAACGCTTTTGGCGCGCGCTGTGGCGGGTGAAGCGGGCGTGCCGTTCTTTTCTATCTCGGGCTCTGAGTTTGTAGAGATGTTCGTAGGCGTTGGCGCTTCGCGCGTACGCGACCTTTTCCAGCTCGCTAAGCGCACGGCGCCGGCCATCATCTTCGTCGACGAAATTGATGCTGTGGGTCGCGTGCGTGGGACGGGTGTGGGTGGCGGTAATGATGAGCGGGAGCAGACACTCAACCAGATTCTCGTCGAGATGGACGGCTTCGAGCCAAACGAAAAGGTGATCGTCATGGCCGCAACGAACCGCCCTGACGTTCTTGATCCAGCGCTTCTGCGTCCTGGACGCTTCGATCGTCGTGTCACGATTGATCTACCCGATCGCAAAGACCGCCTCGAGATCCTCGCGGTGCACTCTCGCCAAAAGCCTTTCGGCCCTGACGTGAGTCTCGAAGTCATTGCCGAGCGCACACCCGGATTCTCCGGCGCCGAGCTTTACTCACTTATGAATGAGGCGGCAATCCTTGCTGCACGCGAGGACCGTACCGAAATTACGCAGTACGATCTCATTCGCTCCATCGAGAAAGTTATTCTGGGACCAGAGCGAAAGAGTCATCTAATGAGCAAGAAACAGAAACGCGTAACTGCATACCATGAGGCGGGGCATGCGCTCGTTTCGTCGGTGCTTCCGTATGCAGACCCGGTCCACAAAATTTCTATCATCAGTCGTGGGCGTGCTGGCGGCTACACGCTTAAGCTTCCGTTTGAGGACACGAAGATGCAGTCGCGCAAAGAGTTCCTGGATGACATTGCGGGAACACTTGGCGGCTTCGTCGCTGAAGAAATGATCTTTGGAGACATAACAACCGGTCCATCGAATGACCTTGCCGTGGTTACCGCACTCGCGCGCGACATGGTGTCCCGCTACGGCATGTCCGATAAAGTCGGACCAGTAGCGTTTGCAACCGATCACAGCTACCGCAACGAGACGTACTCTCAGGACATTGCTGCAAAGATTGATGCCGAGGTTACGCGCATCATTGAGGAGGCGAAAGAAAAAGCGCGTAATGTTCTCACCGAGCATCGTGCCGCCCTTGAGATGATTTCCGAAAAGCTTATTGAGGTGGAAACCCTCGAACGCGAAGAGTTCGAGAAACTTCTTATACTGAACGGCATCACGCCTAAGAAGAAAGAAGAAGAGGAGTCGCCGAAGGTTTAACAAGAAAACAAAAGGCCGCTTCGGGCGGCTTTTTGTTTTCAACCCTGCGGCGGTATAGTACACAAAACCACCCTTAGCTCAGTTGGTTAGAGCACCGAGCTTATACCTCGGCGGTCCTTGGTTCGAGTCCAAGAGGGTGGACTAGCAAGTTGCTGCCGCCTATTCCATATAAAGCTTTCTCAACTTCTCCGAAACTATTGAATTAAGGGCGGGCAGGGAATTTAGTTCAGGGTCTTCAGCGATAAGTCGTGCAGCTTCGTCGCGCGCGGCTTCAACGAGTCTGAGGTTTTTGATCGCTTCCATGGCGATATCCGAAACTCCCCACTGCCGACTGCCCGCGAGTTCTCCCGCCCCCCGAAGAGCAAGATCGTATTCAGCTAGTTCAAAGCCGTCCCTGGCGGTCGTAAGAGCCTTAAGCCTCTCTTTGGTAGCAGGTCCATACGACTCCGGAAGCACAAAACAATAAGCCTGATGGTTGCTGCGGATGACGCGACCGCGGAGCTGATGGAGCTGGGCGAGGCCAAACCGCTCCGCCCCTTCGATAAGAATGACGGTGGCGTTAGGTACGTTCACGCCAACCTCGACCACCGAGGTCGCAACCAGGATGTCGACGCCCCCCCGTTCGAAGTCCTGCATAACCTTCTCCTTATCTGCAGGGGTCATTTTGCTGTGGAGCATTCCGATTGATGCCTCAGGAAATACCTCCTTTTTAAGCCGTTCGGCCTCGGCCTTTACAGACTTCGCCTGCACGGCAAGCTCCTTAGTTGGATCAGGCTCGTCTATGCGAGGGCAGATGACATACGCCTGTCTGCCGTTTTGCATCTCTGCGCGTACTCGTGCGTATGCTTCTTCACGCTTCTCAGGCCCAAGGACTTCGGTGATGATTGGCTTTCTGCCTCTAGGCATTTCGTCGAGGACTGAAAGGTCAAGATCGCCATAGAGCGTAAGAGCGAGCGTGCGGGGAATGGGTGTCGCGGTCATCGACAACAGGTGGGGTGAGATGGCGTGCTTCGCTGATAGTTTTTGGCGATGCGCTTTACCGAAGCGGTGTTGCTCGTCGATGATCGCGTAGGCGAGGTTCTGAAACTCAAGTGATTTGTATACAAGCGCGTGCGTACCGATAACGATTGGAATCTCGCCATTTTTCACCCACTTAGCGAACTGCGCCCGTGACACCTTGGCTGACTCCTCATACGGAACTTTCGACGGAAACTTGCGACACTCGGTACCGGTAATGAGTCCGATAGAGATAGGGTGGTCGCGGAAGTAGGAAACAAATGTCGAGAAGTGCTGCTTTGCAAGAATCTCAGTAGGGCACATATAGGCAACCTGAAGTGTTCCAGCGGCACGTCCCGGTGGTGTCGAGGTCGCAACAAGATACGAAGTGGCTGCTGCCACAGCAGTCTTTCCGCTGCCCACATCTCCCTCAAGTAGCCGCCGCATGGGGTGAAGCTTTTCGAAGTCTGCAACGATACTCTCGATGGACCGTTCCTGAGCGGTCGTGGGAGGGAAAGGAAAAGACTTTACGAAGTCGGTAAGTGCCTTTCGATCAACATGCACCGGTAGTGACTTTTCTTTAACTGCGTTGGCCCGCTCTCGTGCGATAGCAAGCTGGATACCGAAGATTTCTTCAAAGGCGAAGCGTTTGCGTGCCGCGTCTGCGTCTGTTTGTTTTTTGGGTGCGTGAAGAAAGACAAGGGCGGCGGCAAGGGTGGGGAGCTTGTATCGCTTCAATATCTCTTCCGGGATCGGGTCTTCAATCGTTTCGTGTACGCGCGCTTCGAAGATGCGTTTGAGTGCGTGAAGGAACCATAACGAAGAGATGCCGCGGCTCTCGGGATAGATCGCATAGAGCGCGTCTTCAACTATGGGAGCACCGCTCTCTGTCTTCGTGAACAACGACTCGTGCACTTCGTCGGGAGAGACAGGAGATCGGTCGATGTCAGGATTCGCCAGATAGAGCTTTGTGCCCGTACCTGCAATGCGTCCCGAAGCTTTTACGACCTGTCCGTCTGCAAGCGTCTTCGCAATATACGGCTGGTTGAACCACATAAGCTTTATTCGTCCTGAGGAGTCTTCAAGCCATGCTTCAGCCAAAGGCCTGCGGCTCTTCCACGCCTTTCGTGTGTCGGGCTTTCTGATCGTGCCGTACAGCGTAACTTCGCTTCCGGGCATCACGTTTGCGACTGTTCCCGTAGGCCCCGCCGCCTCATAGCGGGCAGGAAAGTGATAGAGGAGGTCGCGAATAGTTTCGATGCCGAGACGCTTCAGCGCCGATTTCTGGTCGGCGCGCAAACGGGTGAAATGCTGTGCTATAGGGTCACTCGGCTTCACATCCTCAGTATACCGCCGTGACTCAATCAAGCTCATCACGAAAAATTCTGATTAGTTGGGTATACTACACACCTATGATTCGTACCTTCACTTCTTTCCTTGCTCTTGTGCTCGTCTTTTCGCTTACCACTAGCCAGGCATTAGCAGCTAAAGACGGTTTCTCAAAAGGGCCCTCTACTGCAGCGCTCCAGAAGGAGTATGAGGATGGCAAGATCCGTATCCTCATAGCTGCTGGCCACGAGCCCGGATACGGCGGAGCTGTCTATCAAGGCGTATACGAGCGCGAGATCAATGTTGAGGTTGCCAAGGAACTTGAGCGGTTACTTGAGGCGAACCCTAACTACGAGGTCATTGTGACCCGCTCCGACAGTGCATGGAACAAGAGCCTGCAGAAACACTTCAATAAGAACGGAAAGAAAGTGGAGCGCTTCATTAGCGCGCAGAAAAAGAAGATGGCGAAGCTCCTCAAGAAGGACAGCGTGGGTGAAGCGGGTGAAAGTCACGGTGTGGCGGCTCCTTCTGACGTTGCACTTCGCCTCTACGGTATCAACAAGTGGGCAAATGAAAACGATATTGATCTTGTCGTAAACCTCCATGTGAATGACGCTCCTGATCATGGTCCTAACGAGCCGTCGAAGTTCAGAGGCCATGCCATTTACGTTCCCGATTCTATCTACGGCAACAGCAAGACATCGAAAGTGCTCGCAAACGAAATTATCGATCGTCTTGACGCGCTCGCGACAACCTCAACACACCCGAGCGAGGCTGGAGGGGTGGTTCCACACCGGGAGTTCATTGCAGTAGGTGCGTACGGCACACTCAATATACCGAGTGTCCTCATAGAGTACGGTTACATTACTGAGCCGCGCTTCGCGGACGTGCAACACCGCAATACACTCACACGTGACCTGGCGTACCAGACGTACCTCGGTATCCAGGATTTCTTCAACGATCCGGTCACCAACCCGCGCAAGGTAACGAAGCTGCCAATGGAATGGCCTAAGCCAGAACCTCTTCCAGTAGCCACGACTACGCCAACGGTTGTGGTCACTCCTCCAGTGGCTACCACAACACCGGTTGTAGTTCCTGTTTCGCCGGTAATAGCTACGACCACTCCAGTAGCGACTACGCCCCCTCCTTCAACAGTTCAAGTGTGTCCAGCCTTCAGCAAGGTGCTTGGTCTTATGGACGATGCTGCTCCGGCGAGCGAAGACGTGAAGCACCTACAGCGTCTTCTTGCGAAGGACAAGACAATTTATCCGGAGGGGAGCGTCACAGGATTCTTCGGCCCGGCTACTGAGCGTGCCGTTAAGCGCTTCCAGGAGAAGCACGGCATAGTCTCTTCCGGAACCGCCGAAACTACGGGATATGGTGCTGTCGGCCCCAGGACCGCAAAGAAGCTGCTTGAGCTTTGCGGCAGCTAAAACACCAATAACGAAGAAAAACAGACTGTCCACATCGGCCAGTCTGTTTTTCTTCGTTATACTTCACCTCCCATGACTCCACGCGAAAAGAAAATCCTGGCCGCCTTTAAAAAGTCAGGAGCGCGCATAGAAACTAAAGGCAAGGTACGACTTGCCACCCACGCGGATCTCTCCCTCTACTACACGCCGGGGGTGGGTACCGCTTCGCTTCATTTAGCTGCGCATCCAAATGACGCTCGCAAACTGTCTATTAAGCGTAACAGTGTCGCTGTCGTTTCTGACGGTTCAGCCGTGCTTGGTCTCGGTAACATTGGTCCTATGGGAGCTCTCCCGGTCATGGAAGGGAAGGCACTTATATTCAAAGAGTTCGCCGATGTCGACGCCTGGCCAATCGTACTTGCCTCGCAGGACCCCGACGAAAT
>DASVVA010000028.1:0-4450 GCA_036386775.1 Minisyncoccota bacterium | reverse complement strand
TTATCGGCCAAGGATTTGTCGGGAGGAGCTACGCCGACAATTTCGAGGCTCGCGGGTATACAACTGTTCGATATGCGCTGGAGGCCCCCTATGTGGGGAATAAGAGTCGCATCAAGGAATGCGATCTTGTTTTCATAGCCGTTCCGACGCCCTCAACCCCTGACGGGTTTGACGTTGGAATCGTACGTGAAGCACTGGCGCTCGTGGGTTCTGGAAAGATAGCGGTAATCAAGTCAACCATCCTGCCCGGCACAACGGAAATGTTGCAAAGAGAGTTCCCTGACCGCGTCGTCCTGGTCTCCCCAGAATTTCTAAGCGAGGCAACTGCTGCGCACGACGCAGCACACCCTTATTCAAATATCATTGGGCTGCCTACTGAGAGCGAAATGCACCGTGAGGCGGCGAACCAACTGCTCACCATGCTGCCGAAGGCGCCGTTCGTTTTGATATGTCGAAGTGTCGAAGCGGAAGTTGTGAAGTATTCGCATAATGTAAATGGCTATGTTCTGGTCGTGCTCTTCAATTTGCTCTATGACTTTGCAGAACGGAACGGGGCCGACTGGAGTAATGTACAGGCGGCACTTGCGGCCGACCCTTATATTTCGAGCTACTACACCCGGCCTGTGCACAAGAGCGGACGCGGAGCAGGCGGATATTGTTTTATCAAAGACTTCGCGGCTTTCCGAGAGCTCTACGGCAGAACTTTGCCTGACGACAAAGACGGAATGGCCATCATGACTGCCCTCGAAAGAAAAAACATAGCCTTATTGCTTGCGAGCGGGAAGAGCCTGGACCTGCTTGAAGGCGTATACGGGAAAGACGCGCTGGCGAACTCATGAGACTTCTTATCCTGACTCAAGCTGTCGATACTGATAACCCAGTACTCGGGTTTTTTCACGCTTGGATAGAGGCGCTCGCGAAGGATTTCGAGAGCATAGAAGTCATCTGCCTGTACGAAGGTCAGCACGTCCTGCCGGCAAACGTGCGGGTGCATTCGCTCGGGAAGGAGCGTGGAGCGCAGTCTCCGCTCATCTACGCGGCGCGGTTTCTGCGTCTTAGTTGGTGCTTACGCAGGAATTACGATGCAGTTTTAGTGCACATGAACGAGGAATATGTGCTTCTTGCCGGCTGGCTATGGCGACTATTGGGTAAGCGTTCAGTGCTTTGGAGGAATCATAAGGAAGGCTCGTGGCACACAAGACTTGCGGCACAGCTTGTAGATACTGTCTGCCATACGTCGTCAGCGGCCCATGTGGCTCGTTTTCCGAATGCGCGCACCATGCCTATTGGCATTGATATGACACGCTTTAGACCGGATGCAGGGCGTTCGCCTAACTCAATCCTCTTTCTTGGCCGCCTTGATCCTATCAAGCGCCCCGAAGTCTTTCTCGAGGCGATGCGCCAGATTGCAAAAACGAATCCTGCTGTGCATGCAAACGTGTACGGTGATCCCTCGCCAGGACGTGAAGCATATGCGGACAGCATGAGACACACGTACAAAAATCTGCCGAACGTGACATTTCACCCCGGCGTGGCCAATAACGAAACTCCTTCTATCTACCGGGGCCATACAATCTATGTAAACCTAACTGCCTCTGGCTCCTTTGACAAAACGATAGGGGAGGCGATGGCAAGCGGCTGTGTCGTCGTTGCTGCCAACGAGGCAGTTGCTGAGGCGCTTGGGCCCTTCGCCGTACCTGAAGGTGACACAGAGAGAGTCGTCAAAGCGCTTGATCGGGCGCTTGCCCTTGCGCCCAAGGAGGCCGAAGTTGTGGGCATGAGAAACCGTGCATACATGGAAAGAGGCCACTCACTAACGCTTCTTATCGAACGCCTTCGGCCGATACTTAAGGGTGAGGCGGGGCAATAAGCCCTGCTATACTGCGGCTATGTCAAATCTTGCTCCTGGCATCGTGGTGCCCGCGCCAAGTCGCTATAGTGACTTGGCTGCTCGTGCGGTTGAGTCACTCCCGCAATTTCGGCAAATTGTTGGAAACGTCTCATACGAAGCAAAGGGTATCCTCGACTCGGAAATGTTCTTCCTTCGACTTTGTCTTAAGGATGGCTTCGACGGCCGAATACTTGAGTCTGGACGCGCACGTGGACAAAGTACGCTCGTTCTGGCACTCCTATTCCCTCGAGCAAGGATAATTAGTATCGAGCTTGATCCCCGCTCGCCTGATGTGTCTGTTGCGCAGGAGAGGCTCAGCGGCCACAAGAACGTGGACCTTCGTTTTGGAAACGCCGAAGAAATTCTGCCGACAGAAATTGCTCCCGGCGATGTCGTGCTTATTGATGGACCTAAGATGTTTCGCGCTGTGCGCCTCGCGATCCGACTCCTTGCTTCGGGCAGACCCGATGCGGTATTCATGCACGACATGAAGGTTGGCACTCCAGAACGAGTGTTTCTCACACGTTTTTTCCCCGAGGCGCTCTTTAGCGATGCGCGTACGCTTGCAAAAGTTACGCACGAACTTGATAAGAACGCGCTCACCGAGCGCGCACCACTTACGCGCCTAGAAGAGGTAACTGGTGACTTCGGATACGGATATTCGCTCACGTGCCTGCCGCGAGTACCAAGGAAATCCTACCGGCTGCTGCTCCTTCTTTCGTATGTATACGATGCGCTTTGCCGTTTGCGCACTCGGGTTCGGATATGAAGCACGTCGTAGTACTGATAAATCAGCTTGGTATTGGTGGAGCGGAACGCGTTGCAGTTGACGAGGTAAACGAACTCCATAGGCAGGGAGTACAAGTTACGCTAATCACGCTTGCGCGCGAAAGAGAAACCAGTTACCTCGCTGACTGCCGTATCCCCGACGAGCGACGGGTATTCTTGCCGCATGGTTCTTTGTATAATTTGCGCTCTTTACTGAGACTTACACTACTTTTACGAAAACTAGATCCGGATCTGTTGGTGACGCATCTGTGGTTCGCTAATACGGTCGGGAGAGTCGCGGCGCGGCTCGCAAACGTACCAACGATCGCCTTTGAGCACAATGTCTACGACCGCGTTAAGACATGGAAACAGTTTTTCGTAGACCGGCTTTTGCAGGGGTGGTGTCGGAAAATCGCAGCGGTTTCTGAGGATGTGCGCAATTCGCTAGCGGCACGTGGTATACGCAAGGAACGCATTGTAGTGATCGATAACGGCATTGACCTTGCGCGTTACTCGGGTGCTGTTCCCGGCTCTCTTCGTAAGGAAATCGGCGCGGCTGCAGATGAGACAATCTTTCTTTTTGTTGGACGACTAATCGAGCAGAAAGGCGTGGACGTGCTCCTGTCTGCCTTTGCTGGTGTTTCAAATGCACGACTTGTACTAGCGGGAGATGGTCCCGACAGGACAGCGCTAGTACGCCAAATGGAAGCAGCAGGGATACAGGAACAAGTTGTTTTCCTTGGGGTGCGCAACGACATACCTTCGCTCCTTAAGGCAGCAGACTGCCTTGTGCTTCCGTCACGCTGGGAAGGGCTTGGGCTCGTGGTTCCAGAAGCACTTGCTGCGGGCCTCCCAGTTATAGTTGCGGACTTCCCGGCAGGAAAAGACATGGTCGGGGACGGTCGTGCGGGCCTAGTTGTACCACGTGAGGACGTGGGAGCGCTTCAGGATGCAATGATGCGCATGTGCGACTCTTCCTTTCGCAAGAAGATTGCTGCGTGTGCGCCTAAAGCCGCCGACCGATTCTCGATACATCGGCACGTTGCTATACTGCTTTCCTATGCCTGATCCACGTGCACGAGCACAGGCGGAGCGTTATCTTCGGGAATGTACTGAGTATTCCTCTCCCTACGAACGCGACAAGCTAATCGCAAACTGGGAACGCAAGGAAGCAGGAGCCCGATCGCTGGCTGGCGACTTTGAGAAGAGGGCTGGTACGCTCGCAGGCAAACGATTACTTGAACTGGGGTTCGGCAGCGGACTCCATATTCCTGCTTTCGTAGAAAGAGGGGCAGCCGTGACTGGTCTTGAGGTGAACGGCGTACTCGCAGATATTGCGCGCGAAAACCTAAAGGAACGGGGCGTCGCTGCCGAGTTGTATGTCTACGACGGCTCGCGAATGCCGTTTGAGGACGCCTCGTTCGATTACGTGTTTGCCACGACCGTGCTCGAACATGTATCCGATATGCGAAATGTGCTTAGCGAAATCGGCCGAATTCTTGTGCCGGGTGGGCGCGCGTATCTCTCATTCCCTAATCGCTGGCGTCTTAAGGAGTCGCATACAGGTTACTGGTTCGTAAGTTATCTCCCGCGAGAACTCGCGGCACGCTATCTGCGGCTTCGCGGAAGCAACGCCGTTGAGGAGCTCAATCTTCACTTTGTTGGATACTGTCCCTTTGTGCGTGCGGTAAGAAGGGCAGGCCTCTCTGTTGTATTTGAAGCCCGCTACGGGTCAAGGAGTCGGCGCATTCTCAAAGGCCTTCTTGCTTCTCTCGGCCTCCATCATAGTGT
>DASVVA010000027.1:0-11880 GCA_036386775.1 Minisyncoccota bacterium | reverse complement strand
GAATCACCAAACCGCCTACCTGGCGGAGGAATACGAACGTATAGACCGGGAGGCGGCAGATGCCGTTACTGTCGCGGAAGACGATCCCGACCTTGTCGCGCTTGCTGCGGAGGATGCGGCTCGTATTAATGCCCGCAAGGCAGAGATACTGGCTGAGATAGAACTTATTCTCGCAAAAGAGAAGGAGGAAGAGTCCTTGCCAAAAGCGGTCGTACTCGAATTTCGCGCGGGAGCAGGCGGTGACGAGGCGAGTCTTTTTGCCGCCGAACTCCGAGATATGTACCAGAAGTATGGTGAAGGGAAGGGATGGCGCGTACGCATTGTCGACGACGCAACGCTTGAGATCGAAGGGGCTGATGCGTACGATGCGCTTCGGTACGAGACTGGCGTGCACCGCGTGCAACGCGTTCCTGCAACAGAGAAGCAGGGACGCATCCATACTTCGACGGCGTCGGTGGCGGCGCTTCCAATACGTCAAAAATCCAAGTTCGAGATCAATCCTGCAGACATCGAAATGGAGTTCTCTCGCGCTGGCGGTGCCGGTGGCCAGAACGTGAACAAGGTCGAGACGGCCGTGCGTCTCGTACATACCCCTACTGGTATCGACGTGCGCTCCTCAAGCGAGCGCAGTCAGCTCGCTAACCGCGAAAAGGCTATGGCGATTCTATCTGCTAAGCTCGAGACACTTGCCGAGGAAGAGGAGGCTAAAAAGCACGCGGAACTTAGAAGCGGCCAGATTGGTACGGGCGACCGATCCGAAAAAATCCGCACCTACAACTTCCCGCAGGACCGCATTACCGACCATCGCATAAAAGAGTCTTGGCATAACCTGCCCAAGATCATGCAGGGAGGTCTCGACCCCATCATTGAGGCGCTGCGCGCCGCAACTCGAGCTGGAGGGGCAGAGGAGGCGGAGAACGCTTAAAGATCAGTGTTTGCGCCTCAAAACCCCCCATGGTATCTTGATTCCCATGCAAGCCACTGAAATGGCCGGGCCTGGCGTTGACCGTCTTTTTGAGACGGGCGCGCACTTTGCGCAGGTAAAGAGCCGCCGGCACCCATCCATGAAGCCCTTCGTGATTGGCACGAAGTCAAAGGTCGAGATCTTCGACCTCCAAAAAACTGATGCCCAGCTCGCGCGCGCAAAGTCTGCAATGGCCGCGCTCGCACGCGAGGGCAAGACCGTACTCTTTGTAGGCGGTAAGCGCGAAGTCTCTGATGAGGTCCGTGCGGCAGCAAAGCGTATCGGCCAGCCTTACGTAGACGGCCGCTGGCTTGGCGGTACGATCTCGAACTTTGTTGAGATCAAAAAGCGAATCGACCGCCTTGCCGATCTCACAGGAAAGCGCGAGTCGGGAGAACTTCTTAAGACCACCACTAAGCTTGAACGTGTCTTTATTGACCGTGAGATCACCCGCCTTGAAGAGCGTCTTGGCGGCATTACGAATCTCTCGAAGCGCCCGGATGCGATGGTTATCGTAGACACTCGTCGCGAGGCCCACGCAACTAAGGAGGCACGAGATTCGGCTATCCCTGTAATTGGCGTAATGAGCTCAGACTGCGATCTAAAGGATGCGGCCTTCCCGGTCGTGGTAAACGACGCTTCGCGCCAGGCGGTTAAACTGGTCCTTGATGAACTGGCTGCCGCATTCGAGACCGGCCAAAAAGCTTAGATTTGACCGCATAAGCGGCCTCCTACCCAATTAATTCTTTAGCACTTTCGACATGGACATTTCAATGGACGCAGTTAAGAGCCTTCGCGATAAGACCGGCGTTTCGGTTATGCAGTGCAGAAAGGCGCTCGAGGAGGCTGAAGGCGACGTCGAAAAGGCGGAGGTCATCCTCAGGAAGAGGTCGGGCGCAGCTGCCGACAAGAAGGCTGATCGTGAACTCGCAGCAGGCGCCATTGGAACGTATGTCCATGGAGGTGAAATCGGCGCCATGGTGCTCTTGTCTTGCGAGACTGACTTCGTGGCACGGAACGAAGAGTTCCCGCAACTAGCTCGTGAGATCGCCATGCAGGTTGCAGCAACCAATCCCAGCTATCTTGTCGAGACGGATATTATTGACTCTGCGAAGGAAGCTGCTCGCGCGGTCTTCGTTGAGGAGGTTAAGGACAAGCCTGCTGATATGCAGGAGAAGATTCTCGAAGGAAAGATGGCGGCGTATTTCAAAGACCAGGTCCTCCTGAACCAGCCGTACATCAAGGATGATTCTAAGACTGTGCGCGACCTTATTACCGAAGCTTCGCAGAAGTTTGGCGAGCGCGTCGAAGTCACCAGATTCGCCCGCTTCTCGACGCGCTAACTGCAGGTCCGGCACCGCCGAGCTTGCGCGGTAACAAAGATGGGAGCACTCTATATCTATGCCGTATCTAATCAGTATTCTCGCCGCAAGCCTGATTCTTTTCGGATTCTTGCTCCTTACGCTTATTGAGGAACGGCGAGGAAGCCGCTTCTTCGCAGGAGCACGGTATAAGCTCGATGCAAAGGTCTCGCGGGCATTCTTCGTTATCGAGCATGTCGACTGGGGCGCCTTCATGTCGCACGTGACCCGCACCACTCTTCGTACAGTGGCGCACGACGTCGCGCACGGCACGCTTTTGGTTGTCCGCGCAGTTGAACGGTTTCTCACGCGCGCCGTACGCGCACTACGCATGCATCGGGAGGGAATCCTCCCGCATCGTGAAGACGGCTCCTCACGTATTGCGGGCACGGTAACCTATTTGAAACAGAATATTGGCCGTAATCGTAAATCGCGAAGCATGTCTGATATCGTGCCGCGCGATACGACAGAATAGTGTATAAAAAGTAAGTGCCTGATTGCCGGTGTAGCTCAGTTGGTAGAGCAGCTGTTTTGTAAACAGCAGGTCGTGGGTTCGAGCCCCTCCGCCGGCTCCATGTGGAAAAATCGCCCTGTGTAGGGCGCCTTGCCGCCATCGCTAGTAAGTGGAGGCTGCCAGCCAAGACAATGACAAACTGGGGTGCTACGCTATTTTGAATGAAAAGCGCCAGGAACAAGCGGGAAGCATTCTTTGGTGATGTGCTGCGTCTCCTTTGTGAGAGCGGGATTCCGTTTATGGTGGGCGGAAGCCATGGATTTATGGCTCTTACGAAGACCATTCGGCCTACCAAGGATATGGACATACTTTGCATGCCTAAAGATGTGCCTCGGGCGCTGGCGCTATTCCGAAAGGCAGGCTACGGCACCGAGCTTACTCATAAGGAATGGCTCGCCAAAATTTACGATGCGGACAGTTATGTCGACATCATATTCCGTTCAAGTAACCGAATGAACGAGGTGAAGCGTGATTTCTTTGACCGTGCACATAAGGCTCTGGTTTTCGGCAGTCGTGTACAGGTCATGTCGCCAGAAGATATGATCGTGTCTAAGCTCTATATTTTGAGTCGAGACTGTTTCCATGGCCATGACGTATACAAGATAATTCGCGCGCTTGGGAACAGGATTGATTGGGCGATGATATGGTCAAGACTTAAGAAAGACTGGCAGGTGCTTTACGCGCACGTACTTCTCTTCGATTTTGTGTTTCCCAAAGACCGACGAAAGATTCCAGCCTGGCTCCGAGACGAGCTTACAGAACGAGCCAGCAAGCTGCCTGGCACAAACGCCGAATTTCGCGGCAATATAGTTTCGCTAGTCGACTACAAGACGCCTAAGCAAATAGCAGCGCTCTACGCCCACCCAAAAAAGAAATAAGAGGGCCTCTCCGGCAAGAGAGGCTTTAGTCATATTTAGCGGCGTGGAGTCGTCGTAGTTGCTGCTGTGGAGGTGGAGAAGAAGTTCCTGGGGAAATTGAGCTTGAACTTGTCGACATCCTCAAAGCCGTAGACACGCTCACCGTCAATGACAAAGGCGGGGAACTTGGGTTCGACCTTTTCTACTGCAATGAGAGTCTTCAATGCGCCGAGCGGGAGATTGTAGTCGAAGGAGTATACGCGCAGCTTCTGGTTCGTGTCGTGTAGGTAGGAAAGAGCATGGCTTGCGCGATCACAGTCATCACAGGCGCCAGGTTCGTTTGAGTAGAAGTATAGGACAACAGTCGGGTCAACGTTACAGGTTTCGGAAAGGCGCTTTGTAAGCAGATAGTCGCGAATCTGGACGAGGGTGTACTGCTTTTTGAGTTCGATTACCTGCTCGTTTCGTGTTCCGAGCTGGCTTTCGGCGAATGCCAGACGTTCGCCGAGACTCGACATTTCATTGGATAGAGTATTGTTTTCCGAAAGGTCCTCGCACGACGCCTCTTCAAGGAGAGCAAACTGAGTCTCAACAGAAAGCGTGTCGGTGGCGAGTCTCGTCTGTAGCTCCGAGAGTTGAGCGACTCGCTGGCGGTCAAGGTAGCGGACGGCGTAAATGACACTGCCGGCAATGGCAATCGTAATTAAGAGGGCGAGCAGGGCGTTACGGGTCGCGAGAGACATCAATTAATGCTTAGCAAGTAATAGAGCCATTGTAGCTTATCGGATTTCGTTCCAAAAGCTTCCACCTGGTTAGGTCAGGTAGTCCAGGCGCAAATAAGCGTTTTAGGGCCGGGGTACTTAGCGCCAGGGACGCTTAGTACCTAGCGTTACGTCTTTGACCGATCTTAGCAACCACAGCACGGCGATAAAGCGGTAGATAAGAACGAAAGCGAGGATTCCTGAAAAGAGTTTGGCCGGAGTTTTCGATACCTTCTTGCCTATGATTATAAAAAGAATAATGCCAGATATAGAAACAAGACTGAGAAGAGTAAGGATCGATACTGGCAAATAAAACCACTCGACGTTGATCTGGGAGACCGAGTAGGAAAGGGGTACGTCGCTGTGGAATGCGTAGGTTTCGATGGCCTTCTTAACAAGACGGAATAAGAGTATGCCGAAGAGGATGATGCCGCCCAAAATGGCGACAAAGCCGAGTGGCAGAACCAGAAGCCCTAATACACCGAAGCGCGGGTTGGCAACAAGATCGCGGTAGTCAAAGGCGACATTTCTGAGGAAACCGCTTGTCCAGCGTGTGCGCTGTTTTACGAGACCACGGACGGTCGTGGGAACCTTGGTATATACCCGTGCGCGCGGAGCATTCTCTATCCAATAACCTTCGCGCTGCAGGCGGAGCGCCATTTCCATGTCCTCAACCTGGTAACCGTTGCGGAAACCGCCCACCTTAAGGATGATGTCACGACGATACAACGAGAACGGCCCGGGGGTTACGTGTATGCCGTTGACGACCGAAAGTACGTGCCGAAGCGCGATCCCGAGTATGTACTCAATATGCTGCATGAGTTCAAGCAGACCTTTCGGGTTGTTAACTGACATGGCGACGGTCGCCGCAGCAACACGCGAGTCGTCAAAACAGGCGATGACCTTACGCAGTGCATCCTTCTCAACAAAGGAGTCAGCATCAAGACAGCCAACCAGCTCTGCGTCCTTGGCGTGTTCGATACCGAGATTGAGTGCTGTATGTTTCCCACCATTCTCCTTATGAAATACTTTCACTCGTGGGTGATTGGCGAAGGCGGCGTCAAGAATTTCACCGGAGCGATCAGTCGAGCCGTCATTTACGACGATGATCTCAAGCTTGTCGGCCGGATAATCAAGTTCTAGCAGCGACTCGACGTTCTGCTTGATCGTGCCCTCCTCATTCCAGCAGGGGACGATCATTGCCACTTTCGGGGTCTTTGAGGAAAGTGGCCTCGCGCGTGCTTCCCGCGCCGGGCGTGACAGGAAGATAAGGAGAATAAAGACCTCGAAGTATAGGCCGACAAAAAGAAGGGCGTAAATGAGGACCTCAACCGGACCCATATATAGAGGTCAGTATACCAAAAAACAGACCCCGCCGAGTGTGTTCTGCGCTTTGGAGATGGGCGGAGGCTCTGTATACTGGCTCTACTATGGCTTCGGGTCGTCTCCATCCTCTATCTGTTGCTGTTCGCGAGATTGCGGATATCTTCAGCACTATGGGCTTCGGCATAGCCTATGGCCCGGAGCTCGAGGACGACTGGCACAACTTCACCGGCCTCAACCTGCCGCCCGATCATCCGGCGCGCGACATGCAGGACACGTTCTGGACAAACGAGAACCCGCGTCGCGTGCCACGCACGCACACGACCTCCGTAACAATGCGTGGTCTTGAAGAAATGGCAAAGACCGGCAAAACAGAGATGCGTAGGATCGCTGCCGCCAAGTGCTATAGGAACGAGGCTACGGACATGACGCATGAGGCGCAATTCTATCAGGTCGACGGGTTCGCGGTTGCACCTGCAGGAGAAATAACCCTTGCTCACCTAAAAGGAACCTTTGAAGCATTCTTCAAGAAGTATCTTGGCGAAGGTTCACGAGTGCGGTTCCGCCCGAGCTTCTTTTCATTCACTGAGCCCTCAGTAGAGGTTGACGTTTGGTTTACGCCACCAGGGAAGGAAGGGAAGTGGCTTGAGACGTTTGGTTCCGGCATGCTTCACCCGCAGGTTCTTCGGAATGCCGGGCTCGACCCCGAGCGTTTCGCAGGCTACGCCTTTGGTGGAGGGCTCGAGAGACTCGTAATGGTCAAGCACAATGTCCCTGACGTCCGCGCCTTCCACTCAGGCGATATTCGCTTCGTACACGCTTTCGACCAGACTGCCAGCTAACATGAAAATCTCACGCGCTTGGCTTCAAAAGTATTTCGACGCACCGCTCCCTGAAGTGGAGGCTCTTGCGGATGCGATAACCTTTCACGCGTTTGAAGTTGAAGAAATAGAAGGAGAAATGCTCGACATAAAGGTGTTGCCGGATCGAGCAAGCTATGCGCTCTCACACCGCGGTGTTGCTGTCGAAGTCGCGGCAGCTCTTAACCTAAAGCTCAAAGACGATCCGCTCGCGACACCCCCGCCCGAATTCCCGTCCACCGAGGAAGTGGCGGTTGAGGTCTGCGACCCAGCGCTTATTCAGCGCTTTACCGCAGCGCTCGTGCGTGGAGTGAAGGTCGGCTCTTCACCTGATTGGCTTCGTGAAGCGCTTGAATCGGTCGGTCAGCGCTCGATCAACAATGTGGTTGATGCCACCAACTACGTCATGCTCAACTTGGGGCAGCCTGCACACGCCTTTGACGCCGGGAAGCTCGGGAACAAAGACGGGAAGTACGCGGTCACAGTGCGGAAGGCCTACGAAGGAGAAAAGATCACGACGCTCACGAATGACGAGTACGTACTTCCCGAAGGCACACTGTTGGTGGTTGACGGACACACCGATGCTGCGCTCGGCATTGCGGGAGTAAAGGGGGGTAAAGCTGCTGAGGTTACAGACGTCACTACCGACATCGTTATTGAAGTCGCTAACTTCGAGGGCACGAGCGTACGGCGAGCATCACAGGCGCTAAAGCTCTGGACCGACGCGAGTCTGCGCTTTCAGAATCGGCTAGCGCCCGGTCTCGTTGCCTATGGTATGCGGGACGTACTCGGGCTTATTACAGAGATGGCTGGGGGTGAGGTCGTGGGTGTAGCCGATGTCTACCCTAAGCCTGAAACACCGCCATTACTTACGGCTACTGTTGAGCGCATTAACCGCGTGCTCGGTACCACCTATACCGCAGCTGACGTTGCCGGAGCGCTCGACCGCCTTGCGATTGCGTACCAGGAAGAAGGTGAAATATTCCACGTGCAAACACCATTTGTTCGCCGTGACTTGACGCAGGCTGAGGACCTCGCTGAGGAGGTCGGGCGCGTACTTGGATACGAACATCTCATAGGAAAGGAACTCCCGGTCATAACAGAAACTCCAGACCAGACCATTTATCGGGGGCTTGAGCGTATCAAGGACGTGCTTGTTGACCGCGGGTATGTCGAGTTAAGCACGCAGTCCTTTGCTGAGACAGGTGACATCATGCTTGCTAACCCGCTCCAAATGGACCGTCCGTGGTTGCGGGCGACACTTACTGACAATATGCGCGACGCGCTCGCCCGGGCAAAGCGTGAGGCTCCGCGTGTTCTTGGCCCCGAGTCCTCACTGAAGCTTTTTGAATTGGGTACCGTATTTACTAAAACAGGCGAGCACCTATCTCTCGTCCTTGGCTACGAGGCTCTCACTGGCAAAGCTTCGAAAACCATGCTCGACGACGATCTCATGGCGCTCCGTGACGCGATTCCGGGCGCAGGTCTTGCGGAGCCCGCGCATGACGGCCAGGTAGCCGAACTCTCGCTTGCCGATGTTGATCTGGAGAGTGTTGGCGTGGGCTATGAGCCTTCCCTCATCAGGCTTGGATCGTTTCAGCCTTTCTCAATCTACCCATTTGCGCTACGTGACATTGCTGTATGGACTCCTGAAGGGACAGTAGAATCGGAGGTGGCCCTTCTTATACAGAAGGAGGCGGGCGAACTCCTCGTACGTATGGATCTTTTCGACCGCTTTGATAAAGATGGGCGAACCTCCTACGCATTCCGACTGGTTTTCCAGTCGAACGAGCGCACGTTGTCGGATGCTGATCTCGATCCGACAATGGCGCACGTAACAGAAGTCCTAAACGCAAAAGAAGGGTTTGAAGTGCGTTAACGAACACTTCATAGTTCGTGGTATAGGTTCTATCGGGACAGTAGTAAAGGAGGGGGAGCGTGGGCACCAGACAAAGGGGACGAGATTTCGCTTTGCAGCTTGGTGGCCTCACGAGCTTCGTCTCGAGACTCCACCAGCAGCGCAAATACCGACCGACTATTTTCGCCGTAATCCAAAACAGCGACGGGCTGTTTGGCGTTGGCATTCAAAACAACCCAGAGCGTAACTACGGACTGGTTCAAGGGCGTATCGAGCTCAACGAGGAGCCTGAGGCCGCAGCCTTTCGGGAGGCGGAGGAGGAAGCCGGAATCCTGCGCGAGAACGTAAGTACGTTCATGCCACATCTCTGTATTGGAACACAGAGCGGCTCCCGGGATCCTGCCTTTTCGACTGGGAAACTGTACCTCGGTAGTTTCATGCGGCTTAAGCCCGGCGTTGACGTGTGTATCGTGCCTTCGGCGCGCACGCCACCATCGGACGGAGCACAGGAAATTCTCGAGTGGTGGTGGAAGCCAGCAGAAGAGGTCTGCCGGCTGCTCGTCGAACAGCCAGGTGTGGCTAACGCAACGGCGGCCACTCGTGAAAAGGGGCAAAACATCTTCTGCCCGGCCATTCGCGATGCGGTTGAACTCCAGCAGCACATTGACCTGCTTGAAAAGTTGGGATAGGGACAATCTATGACCGCCATGGGGCGGTCGCTTTTTTATTTACAATTGGTCGACGGGACACCAGTATGCCCAGCGCTCGCGTTTACCAAGCTTTTTCTTAATTAGCTTGCCGCCGCAGTATGGGCATGTGCCGCGGCCGTGGACCTTAAGGTTTTTCCGGAGAACAAACTTTTTGCGCCACTTATAGAACTGAAGGGAGAATTCGCGCGTCGCTTCGATGATCTCGCGGAGCTTCTTAGTAGGGAGGTCGCCGACTTTCTGTTGCGGACCAACTTTTGTTATGTAAAGAACTTCATTTTTAATGATGTTACCAACACCCGCAAAGATGTCCTGGTCGAGTAGCACGTCAGCAATGTATTCATTCGGTTGTTCGCGCACGAGCTTACATGCACCCGTTGCGTCCCAAGACTTATGCATGATGTCACGTAAGAAGTCGTATTCCTTCTTTGCGTTCCTGCTCTCGATAACCTTTATCGAGCAGTTGAATGCGAGGAATTGACCGTTCTGGAAGGTGAGTGCGAGCCGCGGTTCGCGAGCACGGCGATAATCGCCAGTAACCCAGACGCCGTCGACCTCAGCCTCGAATGTGCCGAAAAGCATGAAGTGAATGCGGAGCGCGAAATCCGGAAACTGAAAGACAAGATGCTTGCCCCAGGAAAAAAGATCCCTTACAGGAAGACCCACGAGCGAGGCTGGATCAACGGCTTTAGTGTTGCCCGAAGCGCCCCCGACAACCCGCTTTTTGAAAGGCTTCAACTGCTCTTGGGCTAGAAAAAGGGAGGGGCCTTCCATAGCTCTGCGGTATACCCCCAAGCACATGAAGAATCCACGAAAACAGGAGGATAGTGCCTAGCTTTTGTGCTATACTACAGCCAAGAACATGGCTAAAAAGGAGGAGGAGAAAGTGAAGAAAAGCGGCGCCAAGGGCGCCGCGAACGGTGGGTATGACGCCTCAAGCATCACCGTCCTTGAAGGCCTCGACCCGGTCCGTAAGCGTCCGGGCATGTACATCGGTACGACAGGCCCTGAGGGCCTCCACCACCTCATCTGGGAGGTTTTCGACAACTCGCGCGATGAAGCGATGGGCGGCTTTGCCGACGATATTGAGATAGCGCTGCTGCCAGCCGTAAAGGAGGGTAGCGCGGTACGTATACGTGTCGTTGATAACGGTCGCGGTATTCCGGTCGATAAGCATCCGCACACGAAGGTGTCGGCGCTTGAGACGATCATGACGACGCTGCATGCCGGAGGTAAGTTCGGAGGCGATGCGTCGGGGTACAAAGTCTCCGGAGGCCTTCACGGCGTCGGTGTCTCGGTGGTGAACGCCCTTTCGAGCTGGCTGCGTGCCGAGGTGCACCGCGACGGTGCGGCGCATGAACAGGAATACAAGATAGGAAAGATGCAGGGCGCCGTTAAGAAGATCGGGGCGTCGACCCATAACGGTACGATCATCACATTTGAGGCCGATACCAGTATCTTTCCCAAGTTCGACTTCGATTACGCAAAGATCGTTGCGCATGTGCGCCAGCAGGCATACCTAGTAAAGGGAACGCGCATTACGGTCATCGACGCACGCGGCCTCGACACCGTAGACGACAAGAAGGCTTTTTATCTCCGCGAACTTGGACTTGAGGTGCCGTCCATGACCTTCTACTTCGAGGGCGGCCTACGCTCGCTCGTTGCGTTTTATAACCAGCACCAGAGCGCAGTGCACAAGAACATCTTCTACATCGAACGCGAGGAAGCAGGAGTGGGCGTCGAAATTGCGCTCCAGTATACAGACGACATCACGCCCCGGCTTATGGCCTTCGCGAACAATATCTATAATCCCGAATTCGGTACGCACGTGACCGGCTTCAAGACCGCGCTTACGCGTACCATCAACACCTACGGGCGCAATGCCAAAATTCTGAAGGAGAGCGAAGAGAACTTTACGGGTGACGACGCGCTTGAAGGTATTACAGCTGTCATCTCAGTGAAGATGCCGGAAATTCAGTTCGAAGGACAGACCAAGGCCAAGCTCGGCTCCGTCGAGGCGCAGGGCGCCGTCGCCACCGTCTTCGGTGAGGCCTTTGGCATGTTCCTTGAGGAGAACCCCGACGACGCACGTGCCATAGTCAATAAAGTGCTCCTTGCCCTCAAGGCCCGCAAGGCAGCGAAGGCTGCGAAGGACTCGGTCTTGCGCAAGGGTGCACTGGAGGGATCGGCGCTTCCGGGTAAACTGGCTGACTGTCAGAGCAAGGACGCAAGCGAGAGCGAGCTCTTTGTGGTGGAGGGAGATTCCGCAGGCGGCTCGGCGAAGATGGGTCGTGACCGCCGTATCCAAGCAATATTGCCACTTCGCGGCAAGATTCTGAATATTGAACGCGCTCGCCTCGACAAGATGCTCGCATCTGAACAAATTAAGAATTTGGTGGTGGCACTTGGTACAGCCATCGGTGATGTTTTCAATATTGATAAGCTCCGCTACCACAAAGTCATCATCGCCACTGACGCTGACGTAGATGGCGCCCACATTCGCACACTTCTGCTCACGCTTTTCTATCGTCACTTCCGGCCTGTTATTGACGGCGGATTTATATACATGGCCCAGCCGCCGCTCTATAAGATCAAGCGCGGTAAGGAAGTGATGTACGCATATTCGGACGAAGAGAAGTTTAGTCTTCTTGGAGGAGAGGTCGAGGAGATTACGG